>NZ_CDRNDK010000189.1:0-11357 GCF_977012225.1 Planomonospora algeriensis
CCGGCGCGGCGGCCGTGACCGGGTGAACCGGGCCGGCGGGACCCCGGGCCGCGCCGGAGCGCCGGAGATCCGCCGGTGCCGCCCCCCTCCGCGCGGGGCCGGGCACGCCCGGGTGGCGCTCCGTTCGGAAAGCGCTTACCTTAGGAGGTGGCCGGTGCCCGAGCGCCGCGGCCGACCCGGTGACGAAAGGCTTTTCGATGATCCACTCATATGACCCCCGGACCGGCGAGACCGTCGGCGAGCCCTTCCCCGCGAACTCCGCGGCGGAGGCGGACGCCATCGTCCGCGCGGCCCACGCCGCCGGCCGGGTCTGGCGGGAGACGCCCGCCACCGAACGCGCCCGCGAGCTGTCCGGCGGCTCCGGCGAGACCCGCGCCCAGGTGCTGGAGGCCGTGGCCGAGGCGCTGGAGAAGAACGTCGAGGAGCTGTGGCGGGTCGCCGACGCCGAGACCGCGCTGGGGGAGACCCGGCTCCGCGGCGAGGTGGCCCGCGCCGCCGGGCAGTTCCGCCTCTTCGCCAAGGTGCTGCGCGACGGCGGCCACGCCGAGGCGGTCATCGACCACGCGAGCGCCGAGCCCCCCGTCCCCGACCTGCGCCGGATGAACCGCCCGCTGCCCGGCGTGGTCGGCGTCTACGCGGCCAGCAACTTCCCCTTCGCCTTCTCCGTCATCGGCGGCGACACCGCCTCGGCGCTGGCCGCCGGGTGCGCCGTGGTGGTCAAGGCCCACGACGGCCACCCCCGCACCTCCGAGCTGTCCGCCGAGGTCATCCGGGGCGCCCTGCCCGACCCGGCCCTGCTCGGCCTGGTCCGGGGGCGCGAGGCCGGCGGGTGCGTGGTCCGTCACCCCCACGTGGTGGGGATCGGCTTCACCGGCTCCATCCCCGGCGGCAAGGCGATCCAGGCCATGATCGACGAGCGGCCCGACCCCATCCCCTTCTACGGCGAGCTGGGCAGCGTCAACCCGGTGGTCGTGCTTCCCTCGGCCCGCCGCGAGGGCCTCGCCGAGGGGTTCGCCGCCTCGCTCACCCTCGGCGTCGGCCAGTTCTGCACCAACCCCGGCCTGCTGTTCGTGCCGGAGGACGCCGGGCTGCTCGTCTCCCTCGCCGAGGCGGTCTCCGCCACCACCGGCGGGCCGATGCTGACCGCGCGCATGCGGGAGGGCTTCCTGCACGAGCTGGAGCGGCTGTCGGAGCTCGACCGGCTGGCCGAGGGCCGGGCCGGCGAGGGCGCCTACGCGGTGACCCCCCAGCTCTTCACCGTCGGGCTCGAGGCGTTCGCCGCCGCCCTGCCGCGGGTGGCCGAGGAGTGCTTCGGCCCGGCGGGGATCGTGGTGACCTACCGCGACCCGGCCGAGCTGCCCGCCGTACTGGAGCGGCTGGACGGCTCGCTCACCGCGACCGTGCACGCGACCGACCCGGCCGAGGCCGAGGAGATCGCCGAGGTGCTGACCCGCAAGGCGGGCCGGGTGATCTGGAACGGCTGGCCGACCGGCGTCGCCGTGCGCTGGGCCATGCACCACGGCGGCCCGTGGCCCTCCAGCACCGCCCCCGCGCACACCTCGGTCGGTGCCGCGGCCATCCGCCGCTGGCTGGTGCCCACCTCCTACCAGGACTGGCCCGCCGAGCTGCTCCCGCCGGAGCTGCGCGACGACAACCCGCTCGGCGTCCCCCGCCGCGTCGACGGGACGCTCACCCTCTGATCCCCGGCCGGCGGCACCGGGAACCGGCCCCCGGTGCCGCCGATCGGTCCGCTCCGTGGCACATCGGAGAGGCGGGCCTGCTCTCCTCCGCCGGAGAGGATCGCGCGCACTCCTCCGGTCGGCTCGCGTCGGTCGCCGGAGGTGCCGGTGATCTCTCGTTCTCCCGTCCGGGAAGTAGGAATCAGATAATCTGATTCCATGAAGGTGATGAGTGCCACCGAGGCGTCCCGTAGTTTCGCGGCCGTCCTGGACGAAGCCGAAAGAGGAGAGACGATCGTGGTCACCCGGGGAGGCCGGCGGATCGCGGTGATCGGGCCGGCGCCCACCGCGCCCGGACGGATGGTCAAAGCCCTGCTGAGGCGGCATCGTGAGACGCTCGACGCCGGGTTCGAAACCGATGTCGCCGCAGCCCGGGAGTCATCCGGTGACGAGATGAGGGCCACGTGGCCAGACGCTTGATCCTCGACACGGGAGTGCTCATCGCCGCGGAGCGGGGAGGCGGCTCCGTGGACGACGTGATCCAGGACTCCGATGACGTGGCGATCTCCGCTGTCACCGTCGCGGAGCTGCTGATGGGTGTGGAGATGGCGGACGCGGCCCGCCGCCCGGGCCGGCAGGCGTTCGTCGACGAGGTGCTGGCGTTGATACCGGTGGAGGAGTACACCACGGATGTCGCCAGGGTCCATGCCCGCCTGATGGCGCACGTGCGGCGGCAGGGTAAGACCAGGGGAGCGTACGACCTGATGATCGCCGCCACCGCGGCGGCCACCGCGCGGCTCATCGTGACGATGGATTCGTCCGCGGCCTTCGACGACCTGCCGGGGGTTCGGGCTCAGGCGGTCGCGCGCTGACCTCGTCGCGCCGATGGGGTGCCGTGTACCGGCTCCGGGCCTCCGGAACGGCCCCGGTGCTCAGGCCTGGGTGAGGCGGGTCCCGCGCTCGGTGCGCAGGTGCAGGGCCGTACGGCCGTCGCGGCGGGTCGTCACCAGGCCCGCCTCCCGGAGCGCGCCCACGTGCTGGGAGACCGCGCTGGCGGTGATGCCCAGGCGCCGGGCCAGCTCCCCGGTGGGGCACGGCTCGCCGAGGGCCTCCAGCAGCGCCGCCTTCGTCCGGCCCAGCACCGCCGCCAGCCCTTCGGGCACCGGTCCCGCGGGCTCCCAGAGCGTGCCGAGCCCGCGCGCCGGATACCGCAGGGACCCGGCGGCCAAGGGCTCCATGTCGATGCAGATGTACGGCCAGCAGAAGATCGTCGGGAACAGCACGAGCCCGTGGCCGCCCAGGTCGACGGTGAAGGAGCCGGGCGTGCGCCGCCCGCTCACCACGAGGTCCCCCTCCCGCCAGGTGATGTTCTCGTGCAGGGCGGCGAAGAGGCCCTCCACGCCGCGGGCGGCCAGCGTGCGCGCCCGGTGCTCGATGTCGGCGAGCAGGATCGCCCGCATCCGCCCCCAGTGCGGGGCGATCAGCCGGTCGTGGTGGCGCTCCAGCGCGGCGGCCAGCCGCTCCAGGGCCGCGGCTGGATCGGCGCGCAGCTCCGGATGCCCGGCCGGGCCGAAGACCCGGTCGAGCTCGGTGCGGAAGTGGTCGTGCGGGGTGCGTCGCACCAGCTCCAGCTCGTCGGCGAAGCCGGGCTCCGGGCCGGAGGGCGGCGGCAGCAGGAAGGCCGGCACGCAGCCGGACGTCAGGCCGGCCAGGAGCGGCAGGTCGGGATCGCCGGCCACCGCCTTGGCGGCCTGCCGGACCCAGCGGTGGTGCACCGCGTTCACGCCGCCACGGAACAGGAGTTTGACGGCGAAGACGGTCTCGGCGAGAGGCGAGGAGGCGAACCGGACGCGGGCCGTCTCCGTCCGGGAGAGCGTGATCGTGACCGCCATCCGGACCTCCGACGTTGTAGAACCGGCTAAACGATAACGCCGCCCGCCCGATGCGGCGCACCCTGTCCGGCATGACCATTGCTGACACCCCGGCCCCGGTGAGGGGCCTGGGCAGGGACTGGCGTCACCTGTGGGGCGCCGGAGCCCTGTCCACACTCGGCGACGGCGCGCTCGTCGCCGCCATGCCGCTGCTCGCCGCCGCGACCACCGACGACCCCGTGCTGATCTCCGGCGTCACCGCCGCGGCCACCCTGCCGTGGCTGCTGCTCAGCCTGCCGATGGGGGCCTGGGTCGACCGGTTCGACCGGCGGCGCCTGATGATGGCGGCCCAGGGTGCGCACGTGCTCCTGATCGCCGTGCTGGCGCTGCTGGTGACGTTCGGCGCGGCCCGGATCTGGATGCTGTTCGTCCTGGCCTTCGGCGTCGGCGCGGCCGGCCTGCTGGTCACCGGGGCCGGTGAGGCGCTGATCGTCTCCGTGGTGCCGAAGGCGGCGCTGGAGACCGCCAACGGGCGAAGGGTCGCCACCGAATCGATCCTGGGGGAGTTCGGCGGCCCGCCCCTCGGCTCGGCGCTGTTCGCCCTGGCGATGCCGCTGCCGTTCTGGCTGGACGCCGCGATGTTCCTGCTGGCGCTCGCGATGATCACCCGGATCCGCGCGGGTGGCGCGGTCGAGCGCTCCCGGCCGCGCGGGCGCATGCTCACCGAGATCGGGGAGGGACTGCGCTGGCTGGCCCGCAACCGGCTGCCCAGGACCCTCACGCTGATCGCCGGGGCGGGGAACTTCTGCGAGACCATGGCGCTGTCCACGCTGGTGCTGTTCGCCCGCGATGTGCTCGGCGTCGGATCCGGAGGGTACGGCCTGCTGGTGGCCGCCATGGCGGTCGGCGGCGTGGCCGGCAGCCTCGTGGCCGGGCGCGTCGTCGTCCGGTTCGGCGGCCGGCCGATCGCGCTCGGCGTCCAGCTGGTGATCCCGCTGAGCTGGCTGGGCATCGCCCTGGTCGGCAGGAACGCCGTCACGGTGGTGGCGCTCTTCACCCTCTTCTCAGTGGCCGTGGCGCTGTGGAACGTCATGGCCTCCTCCCTGCGCCAGCGCCTGATCCCGGCCGAGCTGCTGGGCAGGGTCGGCGGAGCGGGCCGCATGATCTCCTTCGGCGCCATCCCGCTCGGCGCGGTCTGCGGCGGCCTGGTCGCCGATGCCTTCGGGCTGGTCGCCCCCTGGATGGTCTGCGCCGTGTTGCGCCTGCTGGTCAGCCTGCTGGCCTGGCCGAGCCTGCGCCGCTGGGAGGACTGACCGGGCCCCACCGGGTCGGCCGGCCGGGGCAGGGGCAGGGGCAGGGGCCGTACCGGTCACGGGGTCGGGGCGTACCGGTCGATCCAGGACAGGCCGCCGAGGTCCAGGCGGTGGCGGGCCCGGGTCACCGCGACATAGGCCAGGCGCGCCTCGGCGTCGTCGACCCGGCCCTGGCGGCGCTCGCCGTCCTCACCCTCCGAGACCTCGGGCTCGGCGCGGAGGAAGTCCCCGCCGACGCGCACCCGCGCCCACTCGCGGCCCTTGGCCTTGTGCGCGGTGGAGACCACGACCTCGGCGTCGTGCTCGTCGGTCAGCCGGGAGAGCGCGTCCAGCAGGACCTCGGGGCCGTGCTCGTCGACCAGCTCGACGAAAGTCCGCAGGTCGCGGCCGGCCGGGTCGAACTGCGCGTAGTCCTGCAGGTCACCCCAGGTCTCGAAGAGGGCCAGCTCGGGATGCCAGGTGCGGCGGCCGGACTTGAGGTCGCGGGCGGCCCTGGTCAGCGAGGCCAGGCTCTCCCCGCCGCCGACCAGGCCGACCCGCCCGCCCGCCCGCAGCAGGGCCAGGATCTCGGCCATCGTGCCCATGTTGGTCCGGCACAGGATCGCGTCCGGCCGCTCCACCGCGGCCACCTCGGTGGGGACGTCCGGGGTCCCGCTCAGCCGGATGGGGGCGTCGACCAGGGTCAGCCACCGGTTGGCCTCCTCCGCCAGCGCCGGGCCGAACCGGAAGGACCGGGAGAGGGCGAGCCGGGTGCCGTCGAAACCGGACATCACGTCGCGGGCGCCCCGCCAGCCGTAGATCGCCTGGGCGGAGTCGCCGACCATGACGAGCTGGGCGTGGTCCCGCTGGCCGGTGAAGAGCCGCTCGACCGCGGGGTTGGTGTCCTGGGCCTCGTCGAGCAGGAGGAAGTCGGCCTCGATCCGGGGCTCGGTCAGCGCCCACATCTTGAGGTAGTGGTCGTGGTCGAAGCGGACCGCGCCCTCGTACGGGTTCTGCAGGTCCGCCCAGGCCCTGCGGGCGTAGGGCAGGATGAGCTCCGCCAGCTCGGCGTGGAGCGGGTCGGCCTCCAGCCCGCGCAGCCGGGGGACGTGACCGGCGGTGATCTCGCGCGCCGCGGAGTGGCAGAACCGGCTGACCGTCTGCAGGGTCGCCATGGACGCGGTCCTGCCGGTGACCCTGCGCTCGCCGATGAGCACCGTCAGGTTCGGGGCGATGCCGAGGTGGGCGCCCACCTGCCAGCTCGGGACCCGGATGGCGTTCGCCATCCGGCCCCGGTAGCGGTGGCCCACGGCCCGGTAGGCGAGCGAGTGCGTGGTCCGGCACTCCACGGTCGGCGGGAAGACCTGGGCGGCGGCCACGGCGATGGCCTTGTTGAAGGCGATGTACAGCCCGCGGCGCGGGGTGGCGGCGGCGAGCATCGTGAGCGTGGTCGTCTTACCCGTTCCCGCGCCGGCCTGCAGTGTGAGGTGCTCGCCGTCGCGGAAGGCGGCGACGGCGGCCTCCTGCTCGATCGTCGGTGCGGGCACGGGGGCTCCTACGGGGGTGTGGGATACAGGGAGACTCCAGATGGTAATTGATCGGTGACCGTAAGGTACGGTGATCGTCTGTGAAGGGTGCAGAAGGGGCACCGCCGTCCATTGCCGGAGTCCCGGACCGGCGGCGCCGGGTCAGTCGTCGCCGCGCTGCTTGTAGGCGGCCTGGGCCGCGGTCAGCTTGGCCGCCATCTCACTCAGGAAGTCCTTGGCGGTCAGCTCGCCGAGCAGGACCTTCTGGAACTGCGGCTCCGCGTCGGTCTTGGTGATCGTGTTGAACTCCGGCAGGTGGTACGGCATCTGCACGACCTTGGTCGCCGGGTCGTTGAGCACCTTGACCGCCATGTCGACGTGCTGCAGCTTCTTGATCCAGGGTTCGTCGTTGACCTCGGTGTTGGCCGGCAGCACGCCGGTCTTCTCCGCCCAGTGGCTGTTCATCGCCTTGGAGGCGGCGAACTCGGCGAACGTGAAGGCGGCGTCCTGCTTCTCGCCGCCGGTGAACAGGCCGAGGCCGGTGATCGGATTCGACAGGATCGTGCGCACGCCGCTCCCGGACCTCGGCACGGCCATGGCCGCGACCCGGTTCTCGCCGAGCGTCTTGACGTGGTCGTTGTAGGAGCCCAGGTTGTGCTGCATCATCCCGATGTCGCCGCCGTCGAACTGGGCGACCATCTTCACGTAGTCGTTGTTGTAGTCGGCCTCGGGGGTGACCCGATTGTAGAGGGCGGCGTACCTCTCCAGCGCGGCCACGTTCCGCGGGTCGTCGACGGTGGCCCGGCCCGAGGCGTCGAAGATCTCCGTGATGCCGGACTGGGCGTACAGCACCTCCAGCAGCTGCGCGATCGAGCCCGCGCCGCCCCGGATGGTGTAGCCGTAGCGGTTCCTGTCCGCGCGGGTCAGCGTCTCGGCCGCGGAGTAGAAGCCGTCCCAGTCCTGCGGGACCTCCAGGCCGGCCGCGGCGAACCAGTCCTTCCGATACCAGAACACGCCCATGTTCGTGGACATCGGCACCATGTAGATCTTGCCGTCCGCCGCGGTGGCCTTCACCGTGTTGACCACCTGCTCGTTCAGCCTGCCGTTCAGCGCACCGTCCGAGATGCGGTCGTCGACCGGCTCCAGCGCCTGCTGCGCCACCAGGTTGGAGAGCATCGCACTGGTCACGCCGCCCACGTCGGGCAGTTCGCCTCCGGCGATCGCGGCGTCGTACTTCTGCTGCGCCTGGGAGATCGGGATGCCGACGTACCTGACCTCGATGGTCGGGTTGGCCCGCTGGAACTCGGCGATGATGCGCTGCCACACCGGGGTGCGGGCGGGACCGCCGTTGTCGTCCCAGAAGGTGATCACGATCTTGCCGTCGGGGCCGACGCCCGAATCCCCGGATCCGCAGGCGGCGGCGCCGGTCCCGAGCGCGAGGGCGGTGGCGAAGGCCGCCAGGCGCCTGGAACGTGTGGTCATTGCTCTGTGCCTCTCAACCCGAGGCACTCTCGGCGAGATGTGCCTCATCGACGTGACGGCGGCCGGTGCGATCGGCGGGCGGGGGAGCGGCGGGAGGCCGGCGGGCGGGACGTCCGGCCGTGCGGCTCCGGCGGGGGCGTATCCTGAGATCCGCCGCGTCGACTGCCATCAGCGGGCCGCCTCCTCTCCACTCGGTGCCGGGGATTTGCAACCGGTTGCGTGAAACATGGCGGATATCAGAACGCAACGTCAAGAGCGCAATTTGATAAACCTCCGCTCACCTGGAGCGGGACGAAGCCCTCGGGGTCGCGAGGATGCAACCGTTCCCACCTCCCCGGAAGTCCTGACTTGCGGCATTGACAGTGGTGCAACCGTTTGTACTACCCTGCTGCAGGGTCCGGTGCGCGGCCCCGGCGAACCGGAGCGCGACCCCGGCGGAGGAGCAGCGTGGCAGCGACGATCAGGGACGTGGCGCAGGCGTCGGGGGTGCACGTCTCCACGGTCTCCCGCACCTTCTCCGCGCCCCATCTGGTCAACCCCGAGACGCGCAACCGCGTGCTCGCGATCGCCGAGGACCTCGGCTACCGCCCGAACCGGGCGGCCCGCGCGCTGACCACCGGCCGGACGCACAACCTCGGGCTGATCGTCGCCGACATCTCCAACCCGTTCTTCCCGCCGCTGATCAAGGCGGCCCAGGCGCATGCCCGGACCCGCGACTACCACGTCTTCGTGGCCGACACCGACGAGGACCCGCAGGTGGAGGAGGAGCTGATCAGGGCCCTCGCCAAGCAGGTCGACGGGGTGCTGCTGTGCAGCCCCCGGTTGTCGAACCGGGCCATCGAGCGGCTCCACGCCGACGTGCCGTTCGTCGTGGTCAACCGCGAAGTCAAGGGCATGCCGACGGTGCTCATGGACATCGGCCAGGGCGCCCGGCTCGCGATCGAGCACCTGGCCGGGCTCGGCCACCGCCGGGTCGCCCTCGTCTCCGGGCCGAGCGGGTCGTGGACGAGCAAGCGGATGCGGGAGGCCGCCGCCGCGGTGGACGGGGTCGACCTGGTCTTCCTCGGCCCCAACGCCCCCACCGAGCAGGGCGGTCTCGCCGCCGCCGCCGAGGTGACCGCCTCCGGCGCGACCGGCGTGCTCGCCTACAACGACCTGGTCGCCATGGGACTGATCGAAGGGCTCCACGAGCGGGGCGTCCGGGTCCCCGGCGACGTCAGCGTCGTCGGCGTGGACGACATCGTCGCCGGCCGGCTGAACCGTCCCAAGCTCACCACCGTGGCCATGCCCACGGCCGCCGCCGGGCGGATGGCCGTGGACCTGCTGCTCCAGTCGGTGGCGGAGGGCGGCACCGCGACCCTGGCCACCCTGGCGACCGGCCTGGTCGTCCGGGAGTCCACCGGACCGGCGCCGGAGCGGCCGGCTCCTGAGGAAAGGCTCACGCGTGAACTTCGGAACCATGCCGTCGGGGGAGCCCGTCGAGCGGCACGTCCTGTCCAGCGGGCGGATGCGCGCCGCGGTGCTGAGCTACGGCGCGGTCGTGCAGTCCCTGGAGGTCTCCGGGACCGACGTGGTGCTCGGCTGCGACACCCTGGAGGACTACCTGACCCGCAGCCGCTACTTCGGCGCGGTCGTCGGGCGGTACGGCAACCGCATCGCGGGCGGGCGGTTCACCCTGGACGGGGCGGCCTACGAGCTGCCGGTCAACAACGGGCCCAACAGCCTGCACGGCGGACCGGGCGGCTTCTCGGCGCGGGTCTGGCGGGTCGCCGACGTCTCGCGGTCGGCCGTGACGCTGGAGTACACGAGTCCGGACGGCGAGGAGGGCTACCCGGGCACGCTGACCGCGAGCGTCACCTACACGCTGACCGACGACGCCCTGGTGCTGGACTACCGCGCGACCACCGACGCGCCGACCGTGCTCAACCTGACCAACCACTCCTACTTCAACCTCGCGGGCGCCGGTTCCGGCGACGTCCTCGGGCACGTCGTCCGGATCGACGCCGACCACTACCTGCCCGTCGACTCCACCAAGATCCCGACCGGCGAGCTCGCCCCCGTGGCGGGCACCCCGTTCGACTTCACGGCGCCGCGCGCGATCGGCGAGCGGATCGACGACCCGGCGCTGGACGGCGGCTACGACCACTGCTACGTCCTGCGCGGCGACATCGAGGTCCGCGAGCCGGTCAGCGGCCGCGTCATGCGGGTCACCACCACCGAGCCGGGCGTGCAGTTCTACTCCGGCAACATGCTCGACGGCGTGGAGACGGCGTACGGCAGGCACGCGGGCCTGTGCCTGGAGACCCAGCACTTCCCCGACTCGCCGAACCGGCCGGAGTTCCCCTCCACGGTGCTGCGCCCCGGTGAGGAGTTCACCTCCGGCACGGTCTACCGGTTCTCCTGACCTCCCCGGGCCCGCGCGGGCGGCGGGACGGGCCTCGGCCGAGACGCCGGGTACGGCGGCGCCCGGACCGCTACCGGGGCGTGTACGCGAGCGAGATCCCGTCGATGTCCCCGGCGGGCCCGTCGGCGAGCACCCGGACGGTCCTCCCCGACAGGTCGAGCATCACGACCTCGGAGGTCTCCTCCCCCCGGCGGACCGCCAGCAGGTGCCCGGCGCCCAGCCAGCCGCGCACCGCGGTCCGCTCCCCGGTGCGGATCCGGACCTTCCGGGTGCCCGCGGGGTAGGTCCACACGCACGTGTCCCCAGGCGCCTCCGGGCAGGAGGTCAGGAAGAGGACCCCCTCGGGGGTGGTGACGGCGCCCCCCGGGGACAGCTCGCCCACTCCGGGCACGGTCCGCAGCAGGCGGCCGTCCAGCCCGTACACGTGGACCGCCCCGCCGGGGCCCCGGCGCATCACGGTGCCGGGCTCGGGCCCCCACAGGTAGGAGTGCTCGGAGGAGGGCATCCGGGTGACGCGCGCGGTGCGGCCGGCCGGATCCACCACCACGAAGCCGACGCGCGGCGCGTCGTCGGAGGCATCGGCGTAGACGCTGAGCAGGAGCCGGGTGCCGTCGTCGTTCCAGGCGAGGTCGCCGGTGAACAGCGGCCGGTCCACGGTGCGGACGTCGTAGGAGGCGCCGGAGGCGCGGTCGGTGATCTGGACGCGGTCGTAGTCGAGCGTGCTGAACACGCGGGAGACCGAGAGCGACGCGACCAGGCGCCAGCCCGGGGCCACCGCCGTCGAGAGCCGGAGCGTCCCGGCGGGCCGGAAGCCACCCGAGCGGGAGTCCCGCAGGAACACGGGCGCGCCCTTGTTCTCGTCGCGCTTGTCCTGGTAGGCCGAGACCCGGATCCCGTCGGCGGGGTTCTCGTGCAGCGTCACCCCGGAGCCGGGGATGGGGGTCTCCGCCGTCGAGGCGGCCGCCATGGTCGGCGGGGCGACGGGGGCGGGCGAGGACGGGGAAGGGGAAGGCGGGCCGCCGGAGGGCGGGCCGCCGGAGGAGAGGAGCCCGGAGGCCGCCAGGCCTCCCGTGAGCAGCCCGGCGGCGACCAGCGCGGCGGTC
>NZ_CDRNDK010000190.1:0-11341 GCF_977012225.1 Planomonospora algeriensis
AGGGCCGTACGTCTGCGAACGAACCCACTCAAAACATCAACTCGCCGGGGCCCTGATTGTTCAGGGGGTGCGTGAAAGCGCACCTGATGCTCATATCGCTTGTACCCAGCTCTCGAGCCACTGCCACGAGCAAGGTGCCCAGACTTCGGGAGCGCATCTGACTCGCAAAGCAGCCGCAGGTCGTCAGGCTGGTCATTGTTGTGCTGGCAGTATTACAATCACACATACACCCGATGGCCTTGTCTATGATCCACCTATCGTTGAACATCGGCAGTTTGTCGAGCTCTCCGTGCGCACGCCCTTGTGCCTTCCCGGCCGAGCAGCATCTACGCAGGCCAGCCCAGTGAGCTTCGAAGGACCTCCCTAGCCGACGGTGAGGCATCTGGGTCGCTGGAGTAGCCGCTCACAGTTGCGATCGAGTGCTTTTGCGGGAGGGACGATGTAGGGAAAATGAACGGGAGAACTCTCCGAAGATCAACGGAGGACGCCGAGAGATGAAAATGCGCCCTGACCAGTTCTGATATACGCAGGATTTGGTCAAGGAGGTAGCGTTCGCACTACATCAACAAGCACGGCTCCACCGTTCGGTGGAGGGCTGACTAGAGCGGATGTAATCCGTCCTCCGGCCTAGGGCACATCACGGCCTCCATGAAACCCGGCGAGGTTAATAACGAGGGCACACGAAAGCGCGAGACAGCCGGAAACATCGAGAACCGATGAAGGGCCGGACCATAGTTCAGGCACCGCTTGATGATGTCGGCCTAGATCGCCGCCGCCCCTTCTGAGGTACTGGTAGTTCCCTATGCCCAGAGAGGGAACTCACCGGGAGGATGTCACCGGCATTCGATTGGATGAGGCGCATGACTGCTCATGACGTGGCCCGACTGCTGCCCGATATCCCGATGCTCCGCGACCTCTGCCGGTCCATGGCGGTGCTGGAGGCCATCCTCAGCCCGGAATGGGAGAGTCGCTACCACTCCTTCGATATGGCCTGGGGTCCTGGGGAGGAGATGGCCTCCATGCGCAACGGCTCCGGAGACGAGTACTCCATCGTCTTCTCGGCGGCGGGTGCCTACATCCGCGGCTTCGACCACGAGTCGGTGATGAGCCCGTACGGCAACGACGGACCATGGCCGGGAGTGCTCGACTCCGTCCCCGAGGTCTTCCGCCACCACGTGACCGAGCCCGCGTTCTGCGACGAGGACGGCATGCCGGCCGTGACCGCCTGCCTGTGGCGCGAGACCGGCGACGACCACTGGCGAGTCGGAGAGATCGACTACCCGGACGGCGTGAGCGACCCTGATGGCGCGACGCACCTGTTCGCACGACTCGTCGACCCGTTGCCGGAGGCGTTCTGGCGGTTCGCCGAGGACTACTACGAGGTCCCGGTGGACCTGGAGGTGGTGCGGCATGTCTACGCCCTCCGTCCGCTGACGCAGGCGGTGGTCACCGCGCTGAACGCCGACCTCACCATGAAGGACCTCGCCGACGACCTCGCAGCGGCTCGGTATCCGTCCGCCGCCGGTTGAAAAGACGCTCTGCCCGTAGGGCGGTGATCGTGCAACGGCTCGCGCTCTTTGACCTGGACAACACGCTCGTGAATCTGGACGAGGCGTTCCGGGAGTGGGCCGCGGAGTTCGCCGACGGGTACGGCCTCGGACACGAGGCGGTTGACTGGCTCATCGCGCTCGACCAGGCGGGTTACCCGCATCGTGAGGTTTTCTTCGGTATGGTTCGCGAGCACTTCGCCCTCTCCGAGTCGGTCGAGGAGCTGTGGGGTCGCTACCGCAAGCGCATGCCGTACCTGGTGCGCTGTCGGCCCGAGGTGATGGATGGACTGGTGCGGCTCCGTGTGTCCGGGTGGAAGGTGGCCATCGTCACCAACGGGACGGCGGACAACCAGCTCGGCAAGATCCAGCGGACGGGACTGGCCGAGGCCGTCGACGCCTACGCGCTCTCCGGGCTCGAAGGCATCCGCAAGCCTGATGTCGGTCTGTTCGAGATCGCCGCCCGACGGTGTGGCACGAGCCTGGCTGGTGGGGGATGGATGGTCGGGGACCATCTGGTTGCCGACATCGGCGGGGGACGGGCCGCCGGCCTACGCACAGTTTGGATCGATCGGGGAACGTGGCCGGACGAGGAGCACGCGGCGGACCACGTCGTCACGGACGTACTCCAGGCGATGGAGATCCTGCACGGCGAGCGCTGAGCGGAACATCGGGAGGTGATCCTCAGGGGAACCCGTCCAACAGGGATCCCCGGGGCTGATGGACGGGGACGTTACCTTGTTGCGAGTGACGTTCGTGAACGTCGTCCGGTGCAAGGGCGGCGAACCGTATCCGTGTCCGTGCTGTGGGTTCCGCACTCTCAATGAGCGGGGCATGTACGAGATCTGCCCGGTGTGCTTCTGGGAGGACGACGGGCAGGACGAGCATGACGCCGACGAGATCCGTGGCGGTCCCAACCGGGGGTTGAGTCTTACCCAGGGGCGGCGTAACTTCGCTGCGTTCGGCGCGAGCAACAAGCGGGACGTCGGCAAGGTCCGTGGTCCGCTCCCGCACGAACATCCGATCAGGTGATCTTGCTAACGCGGATGCTAACAACAGGTCTGGACGGCCCTGGGCAACCGTGGACTGAGAAGCCCTGTAGAGCCTGGTTGGCCAGGCCCGGAGAACGGCGGTGGACGGTCCTGGACGGTCTGCATTCGGCTTGTAAACAGAAGGTCAGGGGTTCGATTCCCCTCGTCGGCTCTGTAACGGAAAGGCCCCTGAACAGGCGATACGCCGTCAGGGGTCTTTTGGTTGTTCGAGTGATTCCATGACCTTGCTAACGGGCTCGCTGACAGCGGCCTCTGGAAGGGTCATCTACACCGCCAGCGGTGATCACACTTCCTGCTGCTACCGTCCTCGCTCGTGATCGTGCGTACAGCTGTCGCCCAGATTCCCGTCTCCTGGAATGTCCAGGAGAACCTCGCCGAGATCGTCCGGGTGGTGGAGGACTGCGCGGACGATGACCTGGTGGTGCTTCCAGAGGGAGCGCTGTCCGGATACGGCACTGATCTGTCTCCGCTCGCGGATCTGGATCCAGGTGAACTGGACAAGGCCATGACCGAGTTGGCCGAACTGGCTGTACGCGGTGCCGTGCATGTGGTCTGCGGCTCTCTGGTATTCGACGCCGGGCGGTGGTGGAACGCCGCGATCCTCTTCGGTCCCGAGGGCGGGCGAAGCTGCTATCGGAAGATCAACCTGGCGATGAACGAACGGGGCGTGCTCGCCGCCGGGTCCGAGCTTCCCGTCCACCGGCTCGCCATGTCGGGCGGGGTGGTCGATGTGGGGATGCAGATCTGTCGGGAGATCCGCTTCCCTGAGCAGTGGGGATATATGGCCCGTTCGGGGGCGAGGGTGCTCGCCTACCTGACGAACGCGGCCAATCCTGATGAGCCCTCCGGGGTCTGGCGTAGCCATCTCATCAGCAGGGCGGCGGAGAACCAGCGGTGGGTGCTCGCTGCCAACGTCGCTGATCCGATCTCGCACTGCCCGACAATGATCGTTTCTCCCGGGAGAAGTTCTCTCGGAGGTGTCCGGGGGAGAGCCGGCCGTGCTCCGTGCGGTGATCGACACCGACGCTGCTTCCGAGTGGTATCTCGGTCAGCGACGCCGGGACGTCATCGAGATGCGCTACTTGAGTTAGCGAGAGTGTCTTCCTCGGCGGCGACCCCAACGACCTGTACCTCTCGCCGCCGTTACAGCGGGAGATCAAAGCACAACGGAGATCATTCTGTTGGGAAGCTCTAAGGGACCCTCGTAGAGCCCGATCGATCAAGGCCGGAAGACACGGAGTCCTTTCTCCGGGAGTTCCTCCAGTCGTCCAGCCCCGCCGTCTCGTCGGCGGAAGGGACAGGGAGGTCGGTGTCGGCACCCCATCCGGTGAGGCGAGCGTCGATGACATGGAATCCCGGGACACTGGAGCCGTTGCCGACCAACTCGGTCCAGGTGGTCCGAACCCTGCGCACCAGCTGATCCTTGCCGATCCAGAGCTGCCACGAGAGCTTGGTCTTCGCGTCTCTCCCGGTAGGCGGTCTCCTGCCGTACCGGTCACGGAACGCGGAAGACACCTTGTAGAGCTCGGCGTAGGTGATCGTCCCCTGGTGGATCGTGGTGCGGGTGCCGTCGTAGACGCCTCCGGGGCGCTTGGCTTCGGCCGTGGCCAGCACCGCCTGGAGTTCGGCGGGATCACCGAGATTGATCTCACCGGACTCCAGAAAGGGCCGGTCCTCCTTGTCCTCGTAGAACAGGACCCAGGTCTTCCCCTCGGGAGCGGGACAGATCCAGCCCTGGCAATACGTCCGGCCTTCGAACGTGAGGAACCGCACGGGAGGCCGGCGCTCACCGGGCTCGGCGAGGTGTCTGACATCGGTGGCCGTCACCGATCCCTTGCCGAACTCGACGCGGGTCTTCGCCCTCCGGCTGTGCTTCTCCCTGTTCCTCCCCCAGGTGGTGACCTCGGACATGGTCACGCCCCGGTTCTCGGTGAGCTGGCGCCTGAGCGCGTCGGCCGGGCTGATCAAGCCCGTCTGAGCGTCCGCGGCGGTGCCGAGTCCGGTGACCGCGATGGACGCGGCCATCGCGATGGTCATCGTGGGGATCCATCGCCTCATCCGAGTCGTCCTCTCTCGATCCTCCCGTGCCGGGAAGGCGCCACTGATCTTCCCGTTTCGAGGTCTCTTTTCGATCACCGGACCGCGGGGAGGTAGGCGGACCGGTTCGGCGCATGGCAACGAGGTGGCTATCACCGACGTGCCGTCAGGATAGGGTCACCGGCCCAGAAGATCTTGCTGACGCGGTTGCTGACAACAGGCCTGAACGGGCCTGGACCACTGTGGACTGAGGAGCCTCGGGGAACTCGCCCGGCCAGGCTCAGAAGACGGCGGTGGACGGTCCTGGACGGTCTGCATTCGGCTTACGGACATGAGGTCAGGGGTTCGATTCCCCTCGTCGGCCCGTAAAGTGAAAGGCTCTTGAAGAGGTGATCACGGTGCATCCGGTCTTGTGACGGCCCCAGCCCGGGGTGTCACGGAGCCGAAAGGTGACCGTATGAGCAAGACCGACAAGACCCGGCCCTGGTGGGTGCGGATGGCCGACGCGCCGATGGTGACCTGCGTGCCCGTGCATGATCATAGGTTCGAGCCGTGCACGCTGCCGGACGAGATCACCGCCGGCGGCGCATCCCTGAACCACCGCACGAGCGGCTGTCACTGGCGCGCCACCCCCTACCACCTGTTCGACTGCGGTGGTGTCGGCGGGGGCCGCGAGTGGTACCACCTCCGGCGTCAAGAGCGTCGCCGCAGTCGGCACCAGGTGCGCTGCGAGCTGCGTACCTGGTGCGACGAAGACTGAGCGAAGAGGCAGGGCCCGCGTATCGGCGGGCCCTGCCCCTGCCTGCCCGTCGGCCGGTTCTGGGCGGCCGCAGACGATCATCTTTCCGCGATGGGTCCCACGAGCATCGGACGGCCGAGCATGTCCGGGGTGAACGGCACCCCGGTGACCTTCGCTGCCAGGGCGAAAGCCCGTGGCACGGCGGTGAGGTGGTTGTCCTCCCAAGCGGCGTCCCACGCTGCGTCGTCCCCCGGCTCGTCCAGCCCCATGCCGAGCTCCCGCATGAAGCCGTTGAGCCGGTCGGGGTCGGAGCCGGAACGCTCGTACGGGCGCCGCAGCGGGTAGTCGGTGATGATCGTGCCGTTGATCGCGTACGTGAAGCTGTCCTCGGCGTAGTCGTGCCGGGTGACCGCCAGCATCTCGCAGCCCTGTGACAGCTCGGTCGCCACCTCAAGGATCGTGGCCGTCCAGCCGTAGGGCTCGATGGCCACACACCATTCGCCGACCTGGAAGACGCCCACGTGGCCGCCGCCGTCACCGCCGTCCGTCTCGTCGAGGAACTCGCCGACCTTCTCGTCGAGTCCGTCGAAGCCCGACTCCTGACCGGAGCCCTCGCCGTGGCTGAAGCGGCGCATCACCTCCACCGGGTCGAGCCCGCGGAAGAAGGCCACACTGAAGATCATGTTCAGCGGTCCGCCGCCCTTGCTCTCTGACACGTTGAGCCACTGGAACGGGGCTAAAGGGTCAATCGCCGTCATGCGGGACATGGTGGCAGGCCGTACCGACACTCGGCCGATAGGCGTTGCGAGGCGGAGCCGCATCGGTGATTGACCTGAACCAAACTTGAGCTTCTAGGTTCTTCTCAGGACCGCGGGAACCGGCCGGCGGTGCCTTTTCAAGGAGGTTCGCCGTGACCGAGCTCGCAGCCCACACCGAGATCCCCGATCGCTACCGCTACGCGGTGATCCCGCACATCATGGTCGACGACGCCGCCGCGGCGATCGACTTCTACCAGCGGGCGTTCGGTGCCCGCGAGGACTTCCGGATCGACGCCCCGGGCGGCGGGATCCTGCACGCCGAGATCACCATCGGGCGGTCGGTCCTGATGCTGGGCGACGGCAGCGTGGACGAGGCGGAGGCCGGTTCCTTCGCCGCGCCGACCGCGCTCGGCGGAGGCACGTCCGTCACGCTGCACGTCTTCGTACCGGACGTCGACGGCCTGGCGGAACGTGCGGAGGCCGCGGGTGCCGAGATCCTCCAGCCGCCGAAGGACATGTTCCACGGCGATCGCACCGTCATCCTCAAGGATCCTTCCGGGCACATCTGGGTGTTCCTGACCCACATCGAGGACGTCTCGGAGGAGGAGCTCCGGCGCCGTCTCGCCGCCGGGTGACCGGTCGTCGTGCGCGGTGACATCGCCTGACCGTCACCTCCTGCCGGTCGGGCACAGGAACAACCCTGTGCGTCGAGCAGGCGCGCGCCTTCTCTGGCTGCCTGGACTTCGTGCTCGGCGCCGACCTGGTCGACGCGGGGCGGATCAACGTCTATGAGCGGTGGGAGTCCGAGGAGGCGCTCGAGGCGTTCCGGGGCTCGGGGCCGGAGGAAGAGCAGACGGTGGCGATACGCGACGCCGAAGTGCTCCGCTATCACGTGTCCGGAGCCGGCCCGGCCTGAGCCGGGTGACCGTCCCGCGGTCTTCCGGGGTCGCGGTCAGGGCGGCGGTCGCGATCAGTCGGTGCTCAGCGTCCCCTGGTGGAAGTACAGCCGCCATCCCCGCTCCGAGTGCCGCCAGATGGAGCTCCGGCGCGCCCGGCGGCCGTCGTACTCGGAGACGTAGGTCAGGTGGACGAGCCCGGGGGCGAGAAGCCTGCCCTCCATGTCGCTCACCGCGATCGGGGCCGTCAGCGGATCCGGGTCCTGGGAGATCGCGGCGATGAGGGAGTCGCGGTCCCAGAGACGTCCGGAGGCCCCGATCTCCTTGAACCCGGGGTCCATGAGCTCGCCCATGAGCGCCGCCGAGGAACGGACCTCTGGGTCGAGGAGGCGAAGCTCGCCGGAGATCGCGGACTGCACCGAATCGTCCTGCTCGCCGATCATGCTGGTCAGCCTACAGAACCGGGGCGGCGTAATAATCTACGCATGACCGGGCATTCCAGGCGGTCCTTCCTCCGGCTCAGTGGTGTCGCCGTGGCCGGGGCGCTGATCCCGGCGGGGTGCGCCGACAGGGCGGTCCCGCGCGCGGCGGCTCGCCGTGTCCGCCGGGGACGATCCGTCCGCCGGGGACGGCCCGTTCGCGCTGCTGCGCCGACGGTGGCGGGACGTGACGGCCGGGTCGGGGTTCGACGCGGCGGCGGAGCCGTACCGGAGCCGGTTGGCGGAGCTGGGGGAGGCCGCGGCCGGTTACCGGGACGCCATGGCGCCCACCGGCGCGTCGCTCTGGCCGGATCTGGCGTTCCCCTCCTTCGCCGCGACCCCGGCGCGGCTGCGGGCGATGGCCCGCGCGTACGCCCTGCCGGGGACCGGGGTGACCGGTGACGCGGAGCTGGCGGCCGCCGTCGCCGCGGGCGTCGACCACTACCGGCGGCGGGTGTACGCCGCGGGCGCGGACCCGGTCGGCAACTGGTGGGACTGGCGGATCGGCGTCCCCAGGAGGCTGCTGGACGCGGCCGTGCTGGTCGGCCCGCATCTGACGGAGGAGCAGAGCGGGGCGCTGATGGAGGCGGTGGACCACTTCGTCCCCGAATGCGTGCTGGACGAATACGGCGGCACCAGTACCGGGGCCAACCGGGTGGACCTGTGCGCGGTGACGCTGCTGCGGGCCGTCCTGGGCTCGGATCCGGGCAAGGCCGCCCTGGCCGTGTCGGCGCTCTCACCGGTCTTCCCCTACGTCAGGGAGGGGGACGGGTTCCACCGGGACGGCTCGTTCGTCCAGCACACCTCCGTCCCCTACCAGGGCGGGTACGGGGTGGTGCTGCTGTCCGGTCTCGCGACGCTCTTCGCGGTGCTGCGCGGCTCGCCGTGGGAGGTGGTCGACCCGGACCGGCAGGTCGTCTTCGATGCGGTCGAGAGGTCTTTCGCGCCGGTCGTGCACGACGGCTTCTGCATGGACCTCGCCGGAGGACGGGGGATCGGCAGGCGGCCGTACGAGGATCACCGCAGGGGGCACGCGATCGCCGCGGCGATCCTGCTGCTGGGGGAGTCGGCTTCGGCCGCCGAGCGGGTCCGGTGGCGGGGCATGGTCAAGGGGTGGGCACTGCGGGACACCGCCGTGCCCATGCTCCGGGCGGCGGAGCGGAGCGACCTGGGCTTTCACGCCCGCCTGGCCGAGGTACTGGACGACGGCGGGATTCCGGCGGCCGCGGAACCCGGCGGCCACCGGCTGCAGGCGATGAGCGCCCGCGCCGTCCATCGCGGGCCGGGCTGGTGCGCGGGCCTCAGCATGGCCTCCGACCGGATCGGCCACTACGAGCACGGCAACGGCGAGAACCTGCGCGGCTGGCACACCGGAGCCGGGATGCTCCAGTGGTGGGCCGAGGATCACGGCGACCAGTACTCCGACTCCTTCTGGGCCACCGTCGACCCCTACCGCCTGCCGGGCACGACCGTCTCCACGCTGCGGCTGGCCGACGGCGCGGGTGAGGCGTGGGGGGACACCCGCCCGTCGGCGCGCTGGGTCGGCGGAGCCACCGACGCCGTGTACGCGGTGGTCGGCCAGCACCTGAACGGCTTCGGGAGCACGCTGGAGGCGTTCAAGTCGTGGTTCTTCCTCGACGACGCGGTGGTCTGCCTGGGGGCGGGAATCACCGCGACGGACGGGGTTCCGGTCGAGACGGTCGTGGACAACCGCAGGACCGGAGCCCCCCTGACGGTGGGCGGGGAGGCCTGGGTACATCTCGAAGGGCACGGCGGCTACGTCCTGGTCGGCGGCGCTCCGCTGCGCACGCTGCGCGAGGAGCGCACCGGCCGCACCCGCGGTGACGACGATGACGGCGGTGCGGACCCGGTGACCCGGAGGTACACGACTCTCTGGCTCGACCACGGCGTCGATCCCGTCTCGGCCGAGTACGTCTACCTGCTCCTGCCCGGCGCGGACCTGGCGGGCACCCGGGCTCGGGCCGCCGACCCGGGCTGGACGCGGGTGATCGACAACACCGCTCGACGGCAGGGGATCCGGGTCCCGTCGCTGGGGCTCACCGCGGTCAACTTCTGGACGGCCGGAGCCGCCGGGGACCTGGCCGCCTCCGCGCCGTGCGCGGTCCTGGTCAGGGAGCGCGAGGACGGTACGGCCACGCTGACCGTGGCGGATCCCCGGCGTGATCTGGACGCGCTGACCGTGACCTGGGACCGGCCGGTGGCCGAGGTGCTCCGCGCATCGCCGCTCCTGGCGGGCGCCGAGATGGGCGGGAGGCTCGTGCTCGGCTTCGGGCGGCTCGCGGACCAGGAGGGCGGCTCTCAGACGGTCACCGTACGGCTCGGCCGGCGGGGAGTCTGGCCGGAAGCGCGGCCGAGGCCGCGGGACCGGTGGACTCGCGCACGATGAGGGTGGTCTCCAGCCGGGCCAGCGCCGCCGTCGCGGCGTCCCCGGCGTTGACGGCGGCCAGCAGCAGGTCGACCGCCATCCGGCCGGCGGCCGCGGTCGGCATGGTGATCGTCGTCAGCTTGGGCCGGTTCAGCCGACCGGGCAGGCTGTCGTCCACGCCGATGACGCTCAGGTCGCCGGGTACGCTCAGGCCCCGCTCGCGCAGCCCCTCGATCAGGCCCAGCGCGACCAGGTCGTTGTGGCAGAGCACGCCGGTCATCCCCGACCCGGCGAGGGTCGCGGCCGCCGCCAATCCGCCCTGCTCGGTCGGCTCGTTCGGCCGCAGCACGGTCAGCTCCACGCCCGCCTCGGCCGCGGCGTCGGTGGCGGTGGCGTGCATCTCCTCGCTGGTCCACGAGCCGCTCGGCCCGGACAGCAGCGCGATCCTGCGGTGTCCCAGGTCGGCCAGGTGCTCGACCGCGGCGCGCACCCCCTGCCCCACGTCCATCAGGACCGTGGGCAGCCCCTTCACCCGCCGGTTGACCACCGCGAACGGCACCTGCGCGCGCAGCCGCTCGATCACCCGGTTCGACAGGCGCGGGCTGCACAGCAGCACCCCGTCCACCTGCTTGCAGAGCGTCTCGATCAGTTCCTGCTCCATCAGCGGGTTCTCGTCGGTGTCCGCCACGAACACGTGGTAGTCCCGCTCCCGCGCCTGCGCCTGCGCCGCCTTGATCAGCGGAGGGAAGAACGGGTTGGCGATGTCGGCGACGATCAGCCCCAGGTTGTGGGTCCGCCCGGTGGTCAGCGCCCGCGCCGCCCGGTTGGGCCGGTATCCCAGCCCTTCGGCCACGGCCAGCACCCGGTTGCGCGTCTCCGCGCTGACCAGGTGCGGTGCGGAGAACGTCCGCGACACGGTCGAGACGTGGACTCCCGACGCCTGCGCCACATCTCTGATCGTCACCATCGCGGCTCACCTCCTGCTGTTCTCGTGGGACGGACTGCTGTTCTCATGGGGCGGGCCGCCGTTCCCGTGGGGTGGGCCGCTGCCAGGTGGCGGGCGAGCCAGTCGAAGACCAGTTCCTGGGTGGGAAGGTCGAAGCGGTGTCCCGCGTCGCCGAACACGCCGGTGTAGCCGGCCGGGTCCCGCCGGTAGTGCTCCGTGATCATGGTGTGGGCGCGGCGCATCCCCTCCGGGGGGAGGATCGCGTCGTGCTCGCCGTACCAGACCAGCAGCGGGCGGGGGGCGGCGCAGGCCACCAGGTCGGGCAGGTCGCAGAGCCGGGACAGGCCCGGCGGGTACAGCATCCAGGTGTGGGAGGCGACGTACCCGTCCAGCAGGTCGCGGTAGGAGGAGATCATCGCGACCACGGCGACCGCGGCCAGGGCGGGGTCGAAGGCGCCGAGCAGGGCCGCGCGCAGGCCGCGCCGGACAGCCCGGCGGCGG
>NZ_CDRNDK010000191.1:0-11317 GCF_977012225.1 Planomonospora algeriensis
CGCGCGCGGCGGGACCGTCAGCTCCTGGGCCTCGCCGCTGCGGCGGGACCGTCAGCCGCGCTCCTCGGCCTCGCCGCGCTCACGGATGAGCGCGGCGAGCTCGCGCACCTGGCGCACGGTGCGGTCCTTCTCCGACCCCTGCAGGCCCATGGCCCCGACGGTCAGCCCGTCGGCGAAGTCGATCTTCGCCCACGGCTCGCCCTCGATCAGCGTGACCGCGATCACCTCCGGCCACTCGTAGCGGTGCACCCGCAGGGCGTTGACCAGGGTGATCCCCTGTTCGTCCGCCTCCACCCGGCACCGCCCCAGCAGGTGCAGCACCCCGGCGACCACCCCGGCCAGCGCGACCACCGCGACCTTGTCGGCGAGGGTGAACGGCGGCGGCAGGAAGACCGCCATCACCACCGCGCCCACCATGAGCACGACCGCGAAACCGTAGGCCACGATCCGCCCCGTCTTCGGCCGCCACACGACGGGCAGCGGGGGCGGCAGGACGTTCTCGGGGCTCACTCGGCGATCACTTTCCCTCTACGGAACCGCTGGTCGGGCGGGTCTTCCGGGCCGCCTGCCCGGTCGGCCGTCCGCCGCGCCGGGGCGGACGGGCACCCGCGGTCGCAACCTACCGCACGCCCCGGCCGCCCCCTCGGGCGGTGTCAGCCGCGCAGGCCGCGCAGGCCGCGCAGGCCGCGCAGGAGCACGGCGGTCTCCAGCGCGGCGACGGTGGCCTCGTACCCCTTGTCCTCGTGGCTGCCGGGCAGTCCCGCCCGGTCCAGGGCCTGCTCGACCGATTCGCAGGTCAGCACGCCGTTGCCGACGGGCGTCTCCTCGTCGAGCGAGATCCTGGTCAGGCCGGAGGTCACCGAGTCGCAGACGTAGTCGAAGTGCGCGGTCTCACCACGGATCACCGCGCCCAGCGCCACCACCGCGTCGCAGCGCCGGGCCAGTGCCTGGGCCACCACCGGGATCTCCAGGGACCCGGCCACCCGGACCACGGTCACGGTCGCGCCGCTGTCCTCGCCGGCCCGCACGGCCCGCTCCAGGAGCCTGTCGGTGATCTTCTCGTGCCAGCGCGCCGCCACGATCCCGACCGTCAACCCCGCGGCGTCCACCGCCTCCGCTCCGGGCCGTCCCTCCCCGCTCATGCGGCCTCCCCGCTTCGCTCGCTCATCCGGATCTCCTCGCCCGGGTGCCGGGCGTCCGTGTTCGCGGACGCCCGGCGCCCGTCGCCCGCTCGCTCATACGGTCCCGGCCTCCTCGTGGATGTCGTGGCCGAGGCGGTCGCGCTTGGCCGTGAGGTACTTCTCGTTGTAGGGGTTCATCGCCACCGGCATCGGCTCCCGGCCCAGCACCTTGATGCCGTAGCCGTCCATGCCGCGCAGCTTGGCCGGGTTGTTGGTCAGCAGCCTGACCGACTTCACGCCCAGGTCGGCGAGGATCTGCCCGGCGTTGGAGAACTCCCGGGCGTCCACCGGCAGCCCGAGCTCCAGGTTCGCGTCGACGGTGTCGCTCCCGCCGTCCTGCAGGCCGTACGCCCGGAGCTTGGCCAGCAGGCCGATCCCGCGGCCCTCGTGCCCGCGCAGGTAGACCACGACCCCGCGCCCCTCCGCGGCGATCTCGGCCATCGCGTGGTCCAGCTGCACCCCGCAGTCGCAGCGCAGCGAGCCGAGCACGTCCCCGGTCAGGCACTCGGAGTGCGCGCGGACCAGGACGTTCTCGCCGTCGCCGAGGTCGCCGTAGACCAGGGCCAGGTGCTCGCCGCCGTCCAGGGCGCTGGAGTAGCCGTAGGCCCTCCACAGGCCGTAGGCGTTCGGGATGCGCGTCTCGGCGACCCGGGTCACCATCCGCTCGGTCCTGCGCCGGAACTCCACCAGCTGCTCGATGGAGACCAGCGCCAGGTCGTGCTCGTCGCAGAAGGCCCGCAGCTCCGGCAGGCGCTTCATGCTCCCGTCGTCGTTGACGACCTCGGCGAGCGCGCCCGCCGGGCTCAGCCCGGCCAGCCGGGACAGGTCCACGGCCGCCTCGGTGTGGCCGCGCCGGACCAGCACGCCGCCCTCCCGGTAGCGGAGCGGGAAGACGTGGCCGGGGCGGACCAGCTCGAACGGCTCGGTCGCCGAGTCGCACAGGGTGCGGATCGTCCGGGCCCGGTCGGCCGCCGAGATGCCGGTGGTCACCCCGTCGCGGGCGTCCACGCTGATCGTGTAGGCCGTGCGCATGCGCTCGCGGTTGTCGTGGACCATCAGCGGCAGGCCGAGCCGGTCGAGGTCCTCGCCGGGCATGGAGACGCAGATGACGCCGCTGGTGTGCCGGATGGTGAAGGCCAGCAGCTCCGGGGTGGCCTTGGCCGCGGCGAAGATGATGTCGCCCTCGTTCTCGCGGTTCTCGTCGTCGACGACCACGACGGGCCTGCCCTCGCGGATGTCGGCGATCGCCCGCTCGACGGGGTCCAGCATGGTGGTCACACGGCCTCCTTGGGGACGAGCACGGCCTGCGACCGGTACTCCTTGAGCCAGTTCGCGAACCCGATCAGGACGAGCACGAAGAAGATCCCGTAGACGGCGCCGGAGACGACCAGCCCGGAGCTGAACGCCAGCGGCACGCCGACCAGGTCGACCGCGACCCAGATGATCCAGAAGTCGACCAGCGCCCGGCCCTGCGCCCAGGTCGCCACGGCGCTGCCGACGAAGATGTAGGCGTCGGCGGCGACCAGGAAGTAGCCGTCGGGCAGCGGGGCGTGCGCGCCCCATGACAGGCCGGTGACGAAGAACAGCACGCCCACCAGCGCCGTGCCCGCCAGCATGGCCGCGATCAGCCCGAGCCGCTCGCGCGAGGTGGCCGGCCGTACGGCCAGCTCCTGGCCGCCGGCGGTGCCGCGCGACCACTTCCACCAGCCGTAGACGGCCAGCACGCCGAACATGACCTGCTTGAGCGCGTTGCCGGTGAGCTGCGCGCTGACCGAGGCGACGAGCAGCAGCACCGCGCCGGTCAGCTGCACCGGCCAGGTCCAGATCGACTTGCGGATGGCCAGCAGTACGGTGGCCAGCGCGGCCGCGTTGCCGACCAGGTCGGTCCAGAGGACCTTCACCCCGAACAGCTGGAATCCCGCTTCGGCCCAGTTCACGCCCGGCCTCCCCGCACGTAGGCGCCGACGAGCTTCTCCACGTGCCTGGCGATCACGTCGGTCTCCAGGTTCACCGGGTCGCCGGGCTGCTTGGCGCCGAGGGTGGTGAGCTTCAGGGTGGTGGGGATCAGGCTGACCGAGAACGCGTCGCCGTCGACGCCGACCACGGTCAGGCTGACGCCGTCGACCGCGATGGAGCCCTTCTCCACCACGTAGCGGTCCAGCCCGGCGGGCAGGGAGATCCGCACGACCTCCCAGTGCTCGCCGGGCTCGCGCGAGAGCAGCACGCCGGTGCCGTCCACGTGGCCCTGCACGAGGTGGCCGCCGAGCCGCTGGTCGGCGCGGACGGCGCGCTCCAGGTTGACCGGGGAGCCGGGGCGCAGCACGCCCAGGCAGCTGCGGTCCAGCGTCTCCTTCATGACGTCGGCGGTGAACACCTCGCCGTCGACGCCGACCACGGTCAGGCAGACGCCGTTGACCGCGATGGAGTCGCCGTGCGCGGCGTCGGAAGTGACGGTCCCGCCGCGGATCGACATCCGCGCGGCGTCCTTGAGCGGCTCGATCGCCGCGATCTCGCCGAGTTCCTCGACGATTCCGGTGAACATCCGGGGGGCCTCCTACTCGCCGGTAGCTTCTTGCCACGGCGGGCCCCGGGGGGATGACGGGTCCACGGACCCGTCAGCGGAGGGTGCCTCGACGGCACTGTCCGCTCGCGCGCTTCCTCCCATCCGGACTTTGACCGTCGGTCCCGGAATTCCACCGGGTCAACCGGTCGATGGCTTCGACCGGGTCGCGGACTGTAACCGCCGGTTCGGAATTTCACCGACCCCGGAGCACGCTGCTCTGCTTCTCGGGTCGCCGGCCGTACGGCGCGGCTCCCGTACACCAGTGTGCCATGCCCGGCAAACCGGGCGGGACACCCCTCCGGCAGGTGGACGGGCGGGCGTCCGGGGACCGCGCGTCAGGCCGCGTCGAGGCGTCGGGCCCGGCGGGCGTCCGGGGGGTACCTGACCGGCTCGGGGACCAGGCCGATGCCCGCCTGCAGGGTCCTGAGCGCCGCCGTCGCCCACAGGTCCTCCAGGGGCGTGGCGGGCAGGCCGTACAGCCTGCGGGCCCAGCGCGGCAGCGTCGCGAAGGCGAACAGGACGAACCCCGGGAAGACCGGCTTGAGCGGGAGGAGGTACAGCGGGAGCGGCGCGTTGAACGACTGGCGGATCGGGTGCGGGATCTCGGGGGCGAAGTACAGGCCCGGCCGGCAGGCCCGGATGTAGTCGCGCATCTCGCCGACGGAGCCCGGCACGTCGCCGGCCCGCAGTCCGACGACCTCGGCGGCGCGGCGCCACTCGGCGACGAACCGGTCGGCGTCCTCGTCGCTCAGCCGCACCCCGGCGCGCCGGGCCACCGACAGGTAGGAGTCGACCTCGCCGACGTGCACCCAGAGCAGCGCCTCGGGGTCGTCCAGGCGGAAGCGCTCCCCGGTGCCGGGGTCGACGGCGGTGAGCATGGAGTGGATCTTCCTGACCCGGGCGCCGGCCCGCTCGACCTCCTCCAGCGTGCCGTAGGTCCGCACCCGGACGAACTCGGTGGTCCGCTGGAAGCGGGCCCAGGCCTCGCCGGGGTCCATCAGCGCGGAGTTCTGCGCGACCCCGCGCATGGCGCGCGGGTGCAGCCCCTGCATGAGCAGCGCCCGGAACCCGCCGACCAGCAGGATCGGCTCTCCCATCACCCGCCAGGTCACCGAGCCCGGTCCGAAGAGTCCGTGATCCATGGGCCACCTCCCTTGTAAGTGAAGGGTTACCCCATATCGGGCCCGCGACACGCATCGAATCGGCCATACGATCCGGATCCGGCTCCGGCGAACATGTCATGAAGCCGTCATGGGTATGTCACGAATCCGTGAAAATCGAATGCCGGGGGAAATTCATCCTCTCATCCACCCCCCGGATCAGGTCAACGGAACAACCGCAACGACCCGATGGAATTTCCGCAACGAAAAAAATAGAAATCGCCTTTCCATTGATTTGCCGCGGCGGGCTTGCGATGGTTCCCACAGATCCCGACCAGGCACGTCCCCGGGGAGCCCTCACGATGACCACCCCAGCACCAGCCGTGGCCGCACCGGCCGGAGAACCGGCCGCGAAAGCACCGGAAACGTCGGGCCGCTCACCCGGCCAGCTGATGTGGCTGCGTTTCCGGCGGGACCGGACCGGTATCGCGTCCGCCGCGGTGGTGGCATTCTTCTTCCTGGTCGCCGCCCTCGCCCCGGTCATCTCCTGGATCTACGGCAAGGACCCCTACACCCTGTACGGCCAGGACGCCCCGGGACTGCTGAACGACTTCGGGTACCCGGTCCTGCCGAACGGCGGGATCAGCCCGGAATTCTGGTTCGGCATCGAGCCCGGCCTGGGCCGGGACGTGTTCATGCAGCTCGTCTACGGGATCAGGACCTCGCTGCTGATCGCCGCCGCCGCCACGGCCGCCACCACCGCGATCGCCATCGTGACGGGGATCGTCGCCGGATACGCCGGAGGGAAGACGGACTACGCCATCGGCCGGCTGATCGACCTCACGCTCTCGTTCCCCGCCACGCTCTTCATCATCGCCTTCATGCCGGTCGTGGAGAACCTCTTCGTCAGTCCCGACGAGGAGACCCCGGTCTGGTTGCGCGCCGTAACCCTGGTCGTCATGCTGACCGCCTTCCAGTGGGCCGGCCTGGCCCGGCTCCTGCGCGGCCAGGTGCTCTCCCTGCGCGAGCGGGAGTTCGTCGAGGCCGCCCGGGTCACCGGGGCCTCCCCCGCCCGGATCGTCTTCAAGGAGCTGCTGCCCAACCTGTGGACGCCGATCCTGATCCAGGCGACGCTCACGCTCCCGGCCCTGGTCACCGCCGAGGCGGCGCTGTCCTTCCTCGGCGTCGGGATGATCGAGCCCATTCCCGACTGGGGCCGCATGTTCCTGCGCGGCACCCAGGTCTACCAGGACGACATCACCTACCTCGTCTTCCCCGGCGCCGCCCTGCTGATCTTCGTGATCGCGTTCAACCTGCTCGGCGACTCGGTCCGCGACGCCTTCGATCCCAAGATCAAGCGTTAGACCCCGATAGGAGAGAGATGACAGTCCGCAAACGGCCGGTGCTGGCCGTACTCGCCGCCGGCATGCTCGCCCTCACCGGCGCCTGCGCCAAGGGCGACCCCGGAGGCGCCCCGGCCACCCCGGGCGGCGGCTCGAGCGCCGCCGCCTCGGCCGAGCCGTACAAGCCTCCGACGATCACGGTCGGCACGGCGGAGGACTCCAAGGGCCCGGCCATCGAGCCCGAGGGCGTCGTCAAGGGCGGCACCGTCACCATGATCGACCGGGACGACTTCGCCCACTTCGACCCCGGGCAGAGCTACGTCAACACCGCCACCAACTTCGGCCTGCTGATCCACCGCGGCCTCACCGGCTACAAGCGGGTGGCCAAGGGCGAGTACAAGCTGGTCGGCGACCTGGCCACCGACGCCGGCACCCCGTCCGACGGCGGCAAGACCTGGACCTTCACCCTCAAGGACGGCGTGAAGTGGCAGGACGGCTCACCGATCACGTCCGAGGACGTGAAGTGGACGATCGAGCGGACGTTCGCCCCCTTCATCACCCAGGGCCCGACCTACGTCCAGCAGTGGCTGACCGAGACCGACCACAAGAAGGCCTACCAGGGCCCCTACGACGGCAAGCGCCTGGACGCCATCGAGACCCCGGACGACAAGACGGTCGTCTTCACGTTCAAGACGCCGCACGCCGACGCCAACTACGCGTTCGCGATGGGCGGGTACGCCATCGTGCCCAAGGCCAAGGACACCAAGGAGAAGTACGACAGGGAGCCCTTCTCCAGCGGGCCGTACGTCATCAAGAGCCACATCGTCGACAAGACCCTGGACCTGGAGCGCAACCCGAACTGGGACCCGGCCACCGACCCGATCCGCGGCGCCTACCCCGACAAGTGGCACATGGAGTTCGGCCAGGAGGCCCTGCAGATCACCGACCGCCTGATGGCGGACGCCGGGCCCGACCAGACGGCGTTCACCTTCTACGCCACCGTCCCGCCGGAGCGGCTCCGGCAGGTCCTCGGTGACGCCTCGCTGGCCCCGCGCCTGCTGAAGAGCCCCTCGCCGTACGGGAACTACTACTACTTCAACCTCGACCGGGTGAAGGACGTCAAGATCCGCCAGGCCATCAACCACGCCTGGCCGTCCAAGCAGATCCAGCAGGTCTACGGCGGCCCGGCCGCGGCGGCGCTGCCCACCACGATCCTCAACGAGAACACCACGGCCGGCTACGAGGCCTACGACCTGTTCGGCAAGGCGGCCAAGCCCGAGGGCGACATCGCCAAGGCCAAGGAGCTGCTGGCCCAGTCCAGCGACCCCACCCCGACGATCGTCTACGCCTACAACCAGACACCGCTCCAGGAGCAGATCACCGTCGTGATCAAGAGCAACCTGGAGAAGGCCGGGATCAAGGTCGTCGCCAAGCCGCTCGACCGCAAGACCTACTACGACTCCATCGGCCTGGTGAAGAACGAGTTCGACCTGTACTGGGGCGGCTGGGGCGCCGACTGGCCGTCGGGCTCGACGGTCCTGCCGATCATCTTCGGCCCGGTCGGCGACGGCGCGCCGAACTACTCGCACCTGAAGGACCCGGCGCTCACCGAGGAGATGAAGAAGATCGAGGCGATGCCCGACATCGACGAGGCGAACGCCGCGTGGATGGCGCTGGACAGGAAGATCCAGGAGACGATCACCCCGCTGGTGGTCGCCGAGAACCGGATCGCCAACACGCTCCACGGCTCCAAGGTGGGCGGCGCCGAGATCGACCCGCAGTTCTGGATCGTCTCGCCGAACACCATCTTCGTCAAGCAGTAGCCCGCGCCCCGGGGCACCGGCCGCGTCCGCCCAGGCGGGCCCGCCGCCGGCGCCCCGGGAGGGGTCCGAGCCGACACGTCGAGAAGCAGGCCATGCTCCCATTCCTCACCCGCCGCGTCCTCGGCGCCGCGGTCACCCTCGTGATCATCTCCGCCGTCACGTTCTTCCTCTTCTTCGCCGTCCCCGCCGACCCCGCCCGGCTCGCCTGCGGCAAGGTCTGCCCGCCGGAACTGCTGGAGCAGGCCCGGCACAACCTGGGGCTCGACCAGCCGCTGTTCACCCAGTTCACCACCTGGCTGAGCGGGATCTTCACCGGACGCGACTACGAGGGACTGGGGTACTGCGCCGCCCCGTGCCTCGGCTACTCCTTCGTCAACCGGGCGCCGGTGTTCGAGACGATCCTGGACCGGCTCCCGGTCACCGTCTCCCTCACCGTCGGCGCGGCGGTGGTCTTCCTGCTGTTCGGCGTCGCCACCGGGGTCGTCGCGGCGCTGCGCCAGGGCAGGCCGCTCGACAAGATCGCCAGCGTGTCCTCCCTGATCGGCGCCTCCGTGCAGATCTACTTCATCGGCACGCTCGCCCTCTACTTCCTCGTCTACCAGAACCAGATCCTCGCCCGGCCGCAGTACCTGCCGTTCACCGAGGATCCGCTCGCCTGGGCCGGCGGGCTGGCGCTGCCCTGGGTGGTGCTGGCGATCATCTTCACCGCCGGCTACACCCGGATGACCCGCTCGACCATGGTGGAGCAGCTCAACGAGGACTACGTCCGCACCGCCAGGGCCAAGGGCATGCCGGCCCGGACCGTGGTGACGCGCTTCGCGCTGCGCGGCACCCTCATCACCATCGTCACCATCTTCGGCGTGGACCTCGGCGCGCTCATCGGCGGCGCGATCATCACCGAGACGACCTTCGGCCTGCAGGGGCTCGGGCGGCTGTCCATCAACGCCGTCACCGACTCCGACCTGCCGGTCCTGATGGCCACGGTGCTCGTGGCGGCCGCGGCGATCGTCGTGTTCAACATCGTCGTCGACCTGCTGTACGCCTTCATCGACCCCCGAGTACGACTGAGCTAGGAGCTGCGGACACCGTGTCAACCCCGTTTCTGTCGGTCCGCGACCTGACCGTCGACTTCCACACCGAGGACGGTGTCGTCCACGCGGTGGACGGGCTCTCCTTCGACGTGGAGAAGGGCACCACGCTGGGCATCGTCGGCGAGTCCGGCTCCGGCAAGTCGGTGACCAGCCTGACCGTGCTCGGCCTGCACAACCCGGAGACCACCGGGATCGGCGGGGAGATCCGGCTGGACGGCGAGGAGCTGATCGGCGCCCCGCGCTCCAGGATGGAGCGGCTCCGCGGCGACAAGATCGCGATGATCTTCCAGGACCCGCTGACCGCGCTCTCGCCGTACCACACGATCGGCAGGCAGATCGGCGAGGTCTTCCGCAGGCACACCGGCGCGTCCCGGGCCGCGGCCCGGGACCGGGCGGTCGAGATGCTCACCCGGGTCGGCATCCCCCAGCCCGAGACCCGGGTGGACGACTACCCCCACCAGTTCTCCGGCGGCATGCGGCAGCGCGCGATGATCGCCATGGCCCTGGTCTGCGACCCCGACCTGCTGATCGCCGACGAGCCCACCACCGCGCTGGACGTGACCGTCCAGGCCCAGATCCTGGACCTGCTCAAGGACCTTCAGCAGCAGACCGGGACCTCGATCATCCTGATCACCCACGACCTGGGCGTGGTCGCGAACACCGCGCACGACGTGCTGGTGATGTACGCCGGGCGGGCCGTGGAGCGCGGCACCGTCACCGAGGTCCTGCGCGATCCCCACCACCCCTACACCTGGGGCCTGCTGGCCTCCATGCCCCGGCTCGGCGGCCCGGTGGACGTGCCGCTCCGGCCGGTGCGCGGTACCCCGCCGAGCCTGATCGACGTGCCGTCCGGCTGCCCGTTCCACCCCCGGTGCGACTACCCGGCGCTGGCCGGACCCGAGTGGTGCCGGACCGAGCGGCCCGACCTGTCCCCGCACCGCGGCCACGGCGACGCGTGCCATCTGACCCTCGCCCAGAAGCGGGAGATCCGTCCGTGAAGGAAACCGACGACCGCGCCGTGCCTCCCGTCCCGGGGCCGCCGGACCCCGGCGAGCCGCTGCTGGAGCTGTCCGGCGTGCGCAAGCTCTTCCCGATGAGGGGCGGCCTGCTGTTCAAACGGCAGGTCGGGGCCGTCCACGCGGTGGACGGGATCGATCTGGCCGTGCACGCCGGGCAGACCCTGGGCCTGGTCGGCGAGTCCGGCTGCGGCAAGTCCACCACCGGGCGCCTGGCCGCGCGGCTGCTGGAACCCACCGCGGGCGCCGTCCGCTACCGCGGGCGGGACATCGCCCACGCGAGCCGCAGGGAACTGCGGCCCATCCGGGCCGAGATCCAGATGATCTTCCAGGATCCGTACTCGTCGCTCAACCCCCGGCACACCGTGGGCGGCATCATCCGGGGCCCGATGGACGTCAACGGCATCGATCCGCCGGGCGGCCGCGACCGGAGGGTCCGGGAGCTGCTGGAGATCGTCGGGCTCAACCCCGAGCACTACAACCGCTTCCCGCACGAGTTCTCCGGCGGCCAGCGCCAGCGCATCGGGGTGGCCCGCGCGCTCGCCCTGAACCCGAAGCTGATCGTCGCCGACGAGCCGGTCTCCGCGCTGGACGTCTCGATCCAGGCCCAGGTCGTCAACCTGCTCCAGGAAGTCCAGCGCGAGCTGGGCATCGCGTTCCTGTTCATCGCGCACGACCTGGCCGTGGTCCGGCACTTCTCCCAGCGGGTCGCGGTCATGTACCTCGGCAAGGTCGTCGAGATCGCCGACCGGGACTCCCTGTACGGACGTCCCCGCCACCCCTACACCCACGCCCTGCTGTCGGCGGTGCCCGAGGCCGCCGCGGACGCGCCCGACGGCGCGGCGGGTACGGCGGGCCCCGCGCCCCGCGAGCGCATCCGCCTGGCCGGGGACGTGCCCTCCCCGATCGATCCCCCCTCCGGCTGCCGGTTCCGCACCCGGTGCTGGAAGGCGCAGGACAGGTGCGCGGCCGAGGAACCGCCCCTGGCCCGGCTGGCGGGCAGCCGGGAGGGCCATCTGACCGCCTGCCACTTCCCCGAGGAGCCGACCGTGCACGGCCGGGACGTGGTGCTGGACCCGGCGCTCGCCTGAGACGGCCGCGGGGGCGCAGGCGAGCGCCGGACGACGAGGCGCCCGGCGGGGCCGTCAGGGCGGATCCGTCAGGGCGGGTCGGCGGGTCCTTCAGGCCGGCCGGGGCCGG
>NZ_CDRNDK010000192.1:0-11222 GCF_977012225.1 Planomonospora algeriensis
TATCTGGTGATGGTCACCGCGGGGCGGTCGACGGCGCCGGCGAAGACGGCGGCCGGCCGCGGCCGACCCTGTTCGCCTTCACCGGCGACATCGCCGACCGGATCCTCGCGAACCTGTCCGCTCCCGCCCGGCCGGACTGCTCCGCCCCGGAGTGGCGGTGCTGAGGCGGGAGTCCCGGCGGGCGGTTCGCGGTACGGACGGCCATACGACCGGCTGGGCGGTTCGCCGTACGACCGGCCGGGTGGTTCGCCGTACGACCGGCCGGGCGGTCCGGTGGGCGGCCGCGACCGGGGCGTCGGCCGTGCTCGCCTGCGGGCTCGTCCCCGTCCTGCCCGCCGGGGGCGCCCAGGCCGACGAGGTCAGGGACAGGCAGCGGGAGGTGCTGCGGACCCTGGACCTGCCCCGGGCCTGGCGGACCTCCCAGGGGCACGGGGTGACGGTCGCGGTGCTGGACTCCGGCGTGGACGCGCGCCACCGCGACCTGGCGGGCTCGGTGACCGAGGGCAGGGACTTCACCGCCGGGGCCAACCCGCCGGGTACGGCGCCCCCGCGGCTGCACGGCACCTACATGGCCTCCCTGATCGCCGGGCACGGCCACGGCCCGGGCGGCGCCGACGGGGTGATCGGGGTCGCGCCCCGGGCTCGCGTGCTCTCGGTGCGGGTGATCCTGGAGGACGAGGAGCCCGGATTCCGGGAGTTCAACGCCGCCGAGCGGTTCGAGGACGTGGTGGCCAGGGGCATCAGGTACGCCGTGGACCACGGCGCCGACGTGATCAACATGTCGATCTCGAAGGAACTGGCCACCGGCGAGGAGCGGGCGGCGATCCGCTACGCGGTCTCCCGGGGGGTGGTGCTCGTGGCGGCGGCCGGGAACGAGGGCGCGGGAGAGGCCGCCGACGGAGGGTACGCGCCCTACTCCTACCCGGCGGCCTTCCCGGGGGTGGTCTCGGTGGCGGCCACGGGGCCGGGCCTGCGCCGGGCCTCCTTCTCCAACGTCAACCCCTCGGTCCTGGTGGCCGCCCCCGGCGTGGACGTCCTGGGCGCCGGCCCCGGCGACGCGTACTGGGTCGGCCGCGGCACCTCCCAGGCGACCGCGCTGGTCTCCGGCGTGGCCGCGCTGATCAAGTCGGAGCATCCGGAGATGTCGCCCGCGCTGGTGGTGCAGGCGCTCACCGCGGGGGCGACCCGGCGGCCGGCCGGCGGGTACGACACCGGCACGGGCTTCGGGGTGGTCAACGCCGCCCGGGCGCTGGAGGAGGCCGCCGGGATCCGCCGCCGGCCGCTCCGGGCCTCCGCCCCGCAGTGGTCCCCGCCCGGCCGGCTCGTCGACGCCGTGCTCTCCCGGCGGACCGTCTGCGTCCTGCTGGTCCTGCTCGTCCTCGCCCTGGCCGCCCACCGGCTGACCCGGTACCGGTACCGCCGCTCCCCCGCCCACCGCCGCCCGTGAGCCCGTTCCCGGCCGCGACGCCCCACCGCCGAGACCGCACGGTCCGTCCAACCTCCCGCCGAGACCGCACGGTCCGCCTAACCCGCCGCCGAGACCACGCGGCCCGCCCGCCCCACCGCGACCTCCGCTCCCCCGGTACAGCGGACACTCCCCGACCGGTCAAGACCTGGGAGAGTTCCACCGCCGACCCCGGCGCCTTCGGTAACGGCTCGGCCATCATCGCCATCGCCCTTCGGGGTTCCGCCCCTGCGGCGACGGCCCGGTCCCCATACTGCTAAGCGCCAGTTCGGCGTCACATCGGCCCGGCACGACCACATCTCACGTGCCCGGCCCGGAAAATCTTCGGGGGAAGAACAACCATGATCCGTCGTATTCTCGCGGCCACCGCCATCGTCGGCATCGCCGTCGCCGGCACGGCCACCCTGGCCTCCGCAAGCGTCTTCGACGGCCCCAACCCGCTCGAGCGCATCCTGGGCGAGAACAGCCCGCTCAGCTCGCTCCTGGGGGGCGGCGGCCTCAGCGATCTCCTGGACCGCGGCGACGGGGCCCCGCACGAGCAGCAGTACCCGGGCGACGGCCCGGGCGACGGCCCGGGCGACCGCTACCCCGGTGACGGCCCGTACGGCGAGTACCGCGGCGACGGCCCGCAGGGCTAGTTCCCGGGTGACCGCCCGCACAGCCGGTTCGCCGGCGGCATCACGTAGTCCGCGCACCCCCGGCGGCGCTCCCGCGCCCACCGCCGGGGGCGGCCCGCCCGCCGCGTCCCCTGATCCCGCGGGTCAGTAGGGGCGGGGCACCGGGTACAGCTCGGGGAAATGGCAGGCGCTCTCATGCGAGGCGCCGGGCCGTACCTGCAGCGGCGGCTCCTGCTGGGCGCAGACGTCCCGCGCCTTCCAGCACCGCGTGCGGAACCGGCAGCCCGACGGCGGGTCGGCCGGAGAGGGCGGGTCCCCCTGCAGGATGATCCGCCCGCGCCGTTCGCGCCCGTCCGGGTCGGGGACGGGGACCGCCGACAGCAGCGCCTGGGTGTAGGGGTGCTCCGGCCGGCCGTAGATGTCGGCGTCCCGGCCGAGCTCGACCATCTTGCCGAGGTACATCACGCCGACGCGGTCGGAGATGTGCCGGACCACCGACAGGTCGTGGGCGATGAAGATGTAGGACAGGCCGAACTCGCGCTGCAGCCGTCCCAGCAGGTTGACGACCTGCGCCTGGATCGACACGTCGAGCGCCGAGACCGGCTCGTCGCAGATGATGATCTCGGGCCGGAGCGCCAGCCCCCGCGCGATGCCGATGCGCTGGCGCTGTCCGCCGGAGAACTGGTGCGGATAGCGGTCGGCGTGGTCCGGGTCGAGGCCCACGATCTCCAGAAGCTCCTGCACCCTGCGCCGGCGCCTCCCCTTGGGCAGCACGTCCGGGTGGATCTCGTACGGCTCGCCGACGATGTCCCCGACGGTCATCCGCGGGTTCAGCGAGGTGTACGGGTCCTGCATCACCATCTGGACGTTGCGGCGGACCTGCTTGAGCTCGGCGCCCTTCACCCGGGTGATCTCCCGGCCGCCGACCCGCACCGAGCCCGAGGTCGGCCGCTCCAGCGCCATCAGCAGCCTGGCCAGCGTGGACTTGCCGCAGCCGGACTCTCCCACGATGCCGAGCGTCTCACCCCGGCGCAGGTCGAAGGAGACGCCGTCCACGGCCCTGATCGCGCCGACCTGCCTCCTGGCCAGGACGCCCTGGGTCACCGGGAAGTGCTTGACCAGGTCGCGGACCTCGAGAACCGGGTCACCGGTGGCTGCCATCGAGGACCTCCCTCCAGTAGTGGCAGGCGCTGCCGCGGGTCGGGCCGATCCGGTGCAGCGGCGGCGCCTCGACGGCGCAGTTCCCCTGCCGGTAGGGGCAGCGCGGCGCGAAGGAGCAGCCCGGCGGCATGTCCAGCAGATTCGGCGGCTGGCCCGTGATGGCGTGCAGTTCCCGTCCCTTGCGGTCGACGCGCGGGATCGAGTCCAGCAGGCCCCTGGTGTAGGGGTGGGCGGGGGCCCGGTAGGCGTCGTGCACGAGGGCGTGCTCGACGATCCGCCCGCCGTACATGACGGCGATCCGGTCGGCCACGTCGGCGACCACGCCGAGGTCGTGGGTGATCAGGATCATCCCCATGCCGCTCTCGCGCTGGATCTCGGCGAGCAGCTCCATGATCTGCGCCTGCACCGTCACGTCGAGCGCGGTGGTCGGCTCGTCGGCGATCAGCAGCTCCGGTTCCAGCGCGACCGCCATCGCGATCATGATGCGCTGGCGCATGCCGCCGGAGAACTGGTGCGGGTAGTCGTGCAGCCGGCGGGCGGCGCCGGGGATGCGGACCCGGTCCATCAGCTCGACGGCCCGCCGCTCGGCCTCGCGCCGGGAGGCGCCCTGGTGCACCCGGAACATCTCGCCGATCTGCCACCCCACGGTGAAGACCGGGTTCAGCGCGGAGAGCGCGTCCTGGAAGATCATCGCGATCCGGCGGCCCCGGACCCGCGCCCGGTTCTCCTCGCTCAGCCCGAGCAGGTCGGTGCCCCGGAAGAGGATCCGGCCCCGGGTGACGCGCGCCGGGGGCGCGTCGAGGATGCCCATGATCGCCTGGGCGGTCACGGACTTGCCCGAGCCCGACTCGCCGAGCACGGCCAGCGTCTGGCCGGCCTCCAGCGTGTAGTCGACCCCGTTGACCGCCTGCACGACGCCCCTGCGGGTGGCGAACTCCACGTGCAGGTCCTCGACGGCCAGCAGCGGCTCGCTCCGCGGCGCGGCGCCGCCTCCCCAGGCGGGCAGCATCGATGGCGTACCGCCCGTGATGCCGGTCATGCTCTCCCCCTACCGCAGCTTCGGATCGAGGGCGTCGCGCACCGCGTCGCCCAGCATGATGAAGGCCAGCACCGTGACGCTCAGCAGCGCCGCCGGGAACAGCAGCGGCCCCGCGGCCTCGTGGAAGCGCGCCCGGGCGTCGGCGATCATCAGTCCCCAGGTGATGTCCGGCGACTGGACGCCGAGCCCGAGGAACGACAGGCCCGCCTCGGCGGCGATGAACACGCCGAGGTTGATGGTGGAGACCACGATCAGCGGGGCGATCGAGTTCGGCAGGATGTGCCGGAACATGAGCCGCCCCGCGGACGCGCCGAGCCCCCGGGCCGCGACCACGTAGTCCTGGCCCCTGGTCGTGATCACCGCGGCCCGCATGATGCGGAACGTCATCGGCCACGCCAGTACGGCCAGCGCCAGCGTGACCGTCCACACCGTGCCGGTCCGGAAGATCGACAGGATCAACAGCGCGCCGAGGACCGACGGGATGGCGAAGAACACCTCGGTCACCCGGGACAGCACCGCGTCGAGCCACCCGCCCCGGAACCCGGCCACCAGGCCGAGCAGGCCGCCGGCGAGCGCGGTGAGCACGGTGGTGCTCAGCCCCACCAGCACCGAGTTGCGGGCGCGTACACGGTCCGGGCGTAGGTGTCGCAGCCCTGGTTGTCGGTGCCGAACCAGTGGGCGGCGCTCGGCCCCTGGCGGGCGTTCCCGAGCACGCAGCCCGCCGCGTCGTACGGATCCACCGAGGTGAACAGCGAGGGCGCGACGGCCATCACCAGGATCACCGTGATCAGGGCCGTCGAGACGGCGAAGAGCGGGCGGCGGCGCAGGTCGTGCCAGGCGTCGTGCCAGAGCCCGGCGGGCCTGGCCGCCCTGGCGCTCCGGCCGGGGGACTTGGCGTGCCGGGCGCGCCGGGCCTTCGGGGGCGCGCCCTTGGGCGGTGCGGCGCTACTCATAGCGGATCCTCGGGTCGAGCACGGCGTAGAGCAGGTCGACGGCCAGGTTGGCCAGCACGTAGACCAGGACCAGGAGCGTCACGATGCCCACGACGACGGGCTGCTGGCGCTCGTAGATCGAGCGGAACAGCTCCTGTCCCAGCCCGGGCAGGTTGAAGATGGTCTCGGTGATCACCGCGCTGCCCATCAGGGTGCCGAGGTCGGCGCCGAGGTAGGTGACCACGGGGATGAGCGCGTTGCGCAGCGCGTGCCGCCCGACGATCCGGCGCCGGGGCAGCCCCTTGGCCACCGCCGTGCGGACGTAGTCGGCGCGCAGGGTCTCCGCCAGCGTGGTCCGGGTGAGCCGGGTGAGGTAGGCGATCGACGTCCCGGCGAGCACGAAGCCGGGCAGCAGGTAGCTGCGCCACCCGTCGAAGGCGCCCGAGATGGGGAAGAAGTCGATCCCGGTGCTCCGCTTGAGCTCGACGCCGAGCAGGAGCTGCAGCACGAAGCCGGTGACCAGCGTCGGGATGGAGATCAGCAGCAGGGTGGCGGCCAGCACCAGCGTGTCCTGGGCCCGGCCCCGGCGCAGCGCGGCGTAGAAGCCGAGGCCCACCCCGATGACGGCCTCCATGACCAGCGCGGTGAGCGCGAGGTTCAGCGAGACCTGGAACTTGCCGGCGATGATCTCCGAGACCCGGATCCCGGCGAACGTCTCGCCGAAGTCGCCCTGGAGGAGCCCCGAGAGATAGTTCCAGTACTGGACGAGGAAGGGGTCGTCCAGGTGGTACCGCTCGGTGAGGACGGCGAGGAGGTTGGGGTCCATCCTCCTGTCGCCGGCCATCGACGCGATCGGGTCGCCCGGCAGCGCGAAGACGACGAAGAAGATGAGCAACGTGGCGCCCAGCAGCACAGGGATCACCTGGAGCAGGCGCCGGATGACGTAGCGGCCCATCGGATCCGGCTACGGGCGTGCCGGGATCGACCGGCGGGGGAGGCGCTTCACGGATGGCCTTTCGTCGATGGGAACGGGCGGGGCCGCCCGGCGCCTCCTGGTGGGAGGACGCCGGGCCGCCGCGTCGCCCGGGCCCGTCGGGGCCCGGTGGCCCGCGTCGGGCCCGTCGGTCCGGGTGCGGTCGCCTCCGGCGGGATCCGGGGCCTAGGCCGCCCTCTCGACCGTGGTCCACTCGACCTGGTTGATCAGGTTGATCTTGACTCCCCGGACGTGCTGCGAGAACGCGGCGTTCAACCGGTAGAAGAAGATCGGGATCATCGGCAGGTCGCGCAGGAGCAGGTCGTCGGCCTTCTGGTAGTACTTCAGGCTCTCCGCCTGGCTGCCGGCGGTGTCGCCCTTGGCCACGAGCTCGTCGAACTCGGTGTTGGAGTAGCCCGCGAAGTTCGCACCGGTCTTGATCGCACCGGTGGAGAACATCGGGGTCAGGTAGTTCTCCGCGGACGGGTAGTCGATGCTCCAGCCCATCCGGTACATGCCGCCGTACTTCTTGGTGTCCAGCTCGTCGAGGATCTGCTGGAGCTTCTCGAACGGCCGGACCGTGACCTCGATGCCCAGGTTGGAGCGGAGGTTGTTGGCGACCGCCTCGATCCACTCCTTGTGTCCGCCGTCCATGTTGGAGGCGAGCTCCAGCTGCTTCGGCCCGCCCGCCTCGTCGTAGAGCCGCTTGGCCTGTGCGGGGTCGTAGGCGCAGGCCGTGCAGGCGCCGGGGCGGTAGCCGTCCAGCAGCGGGTTGATGAAGTCGTCGGCCGGGGCGCGCGTGCCGGAGAAGACCGTCTGGGTGATGGTCTTGCGGTCGATGGCCATCGAGATGGCCCGGCGGATCTGCGGGTTCTCGTACGCCTTGTTGGCCATGATCGGGAAGCCCACGTAGCCCACGCCGGCGTCGGCCTGGTCGATGTAGCGGTCGCCGAGCTCCTTGGCGGTCGAGATCGCCGACGGCGGCAGCTGCTCCAGGATGTCGAGCGTGCCGCCCTGCAGGTCGTTCCAGGCCGTCTCGGCGCTGGTGTAGATCCTGAACTGCAGCTTCTGGAACTTCGGCTTCACCTCGGGGAAGTACTCGTAGCGCGTCAGCTCGATCGTCTGGTCGGTGCCCTTGTTGTAGGGCTTGTCCATCTTGAAGTAGCCCTGACCGATCGGCTGCTTGGCGTACGCCTCGGTGATCTTCCCGTCCTCACCGAAGGCGGCCTTGGGCAGCGGGTAGAACACGGTGTAGCCGAGCATCGTCCTGAACTGGGAGAACGGCTGGCTGAGGGTGACCCGGAAGGTCTCGTTGTCGATGACCCGCAGACCCTTCAGCTGCTTGGTCGCAGGGGTCTTGCCCTCGCCCGGGTTCAGGTCGGCGTAGCCCAGGACGCGGGCGAAGAAGTAGTTGCCGCCCTGCGCGTTCTCCTGGTTGGCCGCGTAGTTCCACGCGTCCACGTAGTTCTGCGCGACCAGCTTCTCGCCGTTGTGCCAGGTGAACCCCGGCTCGATCTTGATCGTCCAGACCCTGTTGTCGGTCGACGAGATCGAGTCGGCGACGAAGTCGATGACCTGCTTGTTCTCGTCGTACTTCACCAGCGGGGCGAAGATCGCCCCCATGACCTCGGCGCCCTCGGCCTCGGTGGTGTCGGCGGGGTAGAACAGCTTCTGCGGCTCGCCGATCTTCATGCGCACGGGCTGACCGGCCCCGGCGACCCCGCTCTCGGAGGTCCCGCTGCCACATGCGGCGAGCCCCAGCGCGAGCAGCACGGTACCGGCGATGATCTTCGCGCCCTTGGTGACACGCATTTGTGGTAAATCCTCCCTTTACAGGTGGGCGTCGACACTGAGCTCCGATGCCCGGGGCAGCCAGGCGGAGGATGCGCGCACCTCGGCCCCCGCTGACCCGGCCAACGCACTGACGCCACACCAGTCGGACGCGACTATTCCGCACCGCCCCACACCGGGTCGTCTCCGTGGTGTTGCAGTTCGGTCACGCGCACGCCGCCGAGCGTCACACGGTGACCGCCCCGCGTGACATGGACTCCCACATGCATACAAAAGAGACATTAATGCATATGTGGCACAGGAATGGCCCCGTCAAGATACCTTCGCGACCGGGGTGCTCACGCTGAGGTCCGCACCCGTCCGGTCCTGGACTACCGTTGGCCTGGGGCGGGGGCCTGAATCCTGGGAGAATCCACACAATCCGCATGGAACCTCCCGGCTGGGACTCCCGTCCAATGTGCGGCGGGCCCACCGCCGCAGGCATGTCATCCACCACCATCCAATAGAGTCCTTGCCATGAGCCAGCCGGAATCCGCCATCGCGGACGCCCAGGCGGGCGGCCCTAGTGACGGCACCCCCGCCAAGGGGCAGGAGCCGCTGGCCGAGCTCGCCGCGCGTCACGGTCTTCGGCGTGCCATCGCACGCCCGAGCCTGCCCGCCTACCTGCGACAGCTGTGGGAGCGGCGGCACTTCGTCATGACGTACGCGACCTCGCGCAACGTCTCGAAATACAGCAACTCCGCCCTGGGCCAGCTCTGGCAGGTCCTCACCCCGCTGCTCAACGCCGCGATCTACTGGCTGATGTTCGGCCTGATCCTCGGCGCGAAGGGCGACATCGAGAACTACACGGCGTTCCTGATCACCGGGATGTTCGTCTTCACCTACACCCAGCGCGCGGTGAGCGGCGGCGCCAAGTCGATCTCCGGCAACCTCTCGCTGATCCGCGCCCTGCACTTCCCCCGTGCGGCGCTCCCGTTCGCCTACACGATCCAGGAGTTCCAGCAGCTGCTGATCTCCATGGGCGTGCTGGTCGTGCTGGTGCCCCTCACCGGTGAGGCGCCCACGTGGCTCTGGCTGCTCGTCCCGGTCGCCCTGCTGCTGCAGACGATGTTCAACATCGGCGCCAGCCTGGTCCTGGCCCGGGTGGGCGCCACGGCCCGCGACCTGAACCAGCTCCTGCCCTTCATCATGCGCACCTGGCTCTACACCTCCGGGGTGTTCTTCGCCATCGAGCAGCGCGTGCTCAGCGCCGGGCTGCCGCAGTGGATCGCCGACGCCATGTACCTCAACCCCGCCGCCGCCTACATCGAACTCATGCGCGACCTGCTCATGCGCTCCTACCAGGGGCCGTCGCACATTTGGATCGTCTGCGTATTCTGGGCACTGTTCGCCCTGATCGGTGGCTTCTGGTACTTCTGGCGAGCCGAGGAGAAGTACGGCCGTGGCTGAGTCGACCGAGGAGCTGTCCCGAGTGAAGGCCGAGGAACCCGGCGCCCCCCGCGCGGATGTCCGGGTGCATCCCGACCCCGAGCCCCCGCAGGCGGCCCGCACCCCCACCGTCGTCGTCGACGACCTGCACATCATCTACCGCGTGTACGGCGCCGCCACCGACGCCGAGAAGGGCAACGCGGCCAACGCCCTGATGCGCCTCCTCAAGCGCCAGGGCCGCCCCCAGACCAAGGAGGTGCACGCCGTCCGCGGCGTCTCCTTCGTCGCTTACCACGGCGACGCCATCGGCATCGTCGGCCGCAACGGCTCCGGCAAGTCCACCCTGCTGCGCGCCATCGCCGGCCTGCTCCCCCCGCACTCCGGCGCGGTCTACACCGACGGCCAGCCCTCCCTGCTCGGCGTCAACGCCGCCCTGATGCGCGAGCTCACCGGCGAGCGCAACATCGTGCTCGGCTGCTACGCGATGGGTCTCAACCCCCAGCAGGTCAGGGAGAAGTACGACGACATCGTCGACTTCTCCGGCATCGGGGAGTTCGTGCAGTTCCCCATGTCGACCTACTCCTCCGGCATGGGCGCCCGGCTCCGCTTCGCCATCGCCTCCGCCAAGGCCCACGACGTGCTGCTCATCGACGAGGCCCTGGCCACCGGCGACCGCGACTTCAAGCGCAAGAGCCAGGAGCGCATCAAGAAGATGCGCGAGGAGGCCGGCACGGTCTTCCTGGTCGCGCACAACCTCGATGTGATCGAGGAGACCTGCAACCGGGTCATCTGGCTGCACAAGGGAAAGATCAAGATGGACGGCGACCCGAAGACGGTGCTCGCCGCCTACAACAAGGGCTGACGACGGGGCAGGATGAGGAGCGTCCGAAACCACGCTCCTCACCGGAGGTGAACGGTGTCCCCACGGCCACCCGTCCCGTACGACTTCCTGCTGCCCGTCCCCGCGCTGACCGTCGAGAGCGACGACGTCCGCGACGGCGAGACCCTGGCCGACGTCCACGTCTTCAACGGCTGGGGCATGTCCGGCGGGAACGTCTCACCGCACCTGCGCTGGTCGGGCGCCCGGAGGGCACCCGGAGCCACGCGGTCACCTGCTTCGACCCCGACGCCCCCACCGGCAGCGGGTTCTGGCACTGGCTGCTGTACGACATCCCCGCCGACGTCACCGAGCTGCCTCGGGGAGCGGGCACCGCCGACACGCGGTTCGGCCTGCACGGCCGCAACGACTACAGCACCAAGGAGTACGGCGGCGCCGCCCCGCCGCCCGGCCACCCGCACCGCTACCTGTTCGCCGTGCACGCCCTGAGCGTGGAGAAGCTCGGCGTGGACGCCGACGCCCCGCCGGCCGTGATCGGTTTCAACATCACCGCCAACACCCTGGCCCGCGGCTACCTCGCGCCCGTCTACCAGGTGGGCTGAGCGCGGCCGACGGCGCACCGGCGTGTCCTGGGGCGATCGACTGACACCGGGACCGGCGTTCGGCTATGATTCGAACGTTGTTTCGATCAGGGATTCTCAACCAGGAAGCCGTCATGGAGTGGGGGCGCGCGATGCGAGAGCTGTCGACCGCGATCGACCACCTGGCCGCAGAAGATCCGTCCGATGTCCCCCATCTCCAGCTCACCCAGCAGCTCATCGAGCTGCACTGGCAGATGGCCAGGCTCCAGGCCCAGATCGCCCGCCGCACGTCCGTCCGGACCCCCGGCGACTGAGCGGCTCCCGCCTGGACCAGCACGCGAAGAGACCGGCCGGTGCGCACCGGCCGGTCTCTTCGCACGTGTGCCCGGACCTCCGT
>NZ_CDRNDK010000193.1:0-11119 GCF_977012225.1 Planomonospora algeriensis
GACGCGCGCTCGGCCGAAGGTGGCGACCACGCCACGGCGCCGGGCGGCCTCGCGGGCCTGCAGCACGGTCCGGGCGAAGGGCAGCATGGGGTCGTCGCGGTCCTCCAGCCGGGTGGTGCCCGCGTGGTCGGCCCGGCCGCGGAAGTCGAACCGCCAGCGCCCGTGCGGCCAGATCGCGCTCGCGACACCGACCGGGGCCCCGGCGTGCACGAGTCCCCGGCCCTGCTCGACGTGGAGCTCGACGAAGACGCCGACGTGCCCGAGGGTCTCGTCGTCCCGGCCGAGCGCGCCGGGGTCCCGCCCGGTCCGGCGGAGCACCTCGGCCAGGGACGAGCCGTCGTCGTCGGTCAGGCCGCGGGCCCGGTCGGGGTCGAGGACGCCGGTGAGCAGCCGGGAACCGGTGCACGGCACGCCGAACCGGGCCCCCTCCTCATCGGTGAAGCAGGCGATCCCCAGCGGCCGGTCCGGTGCGAAGCCCCGGGCGTCGAGCAGGTCGAGGGCGGCGAAGGCCGAGACGATCCCGAGGGGGCCGTCGAAGGCGCCGCCCTGCCGTACCGAGTCGAGGTGGCTGCCGGTGACCACCCCGGCGCGCCGTGACGGGTCGCCCCGCCAAGCCCAGAGGTTGCCGTTGCGGTCTTCGCGCAGGTCCAGGCCGCGCCGGGCGGCCTCCTGCCGGAACCACTCCCGCAGCTCCAGGTCGGCGGGCGACCACGCGTCGCGCAGGTAGCCGCCGGTCCGGCCGTCGCGTCCGAGGTGCTCGATGGCACCCCACATCTCGTCGAACACCCTCCCATTATGTGAATGAATCCATTCATTGGCGATACGGCGGACCGATATGGAGCCCGAAAGGATCACTTAAGGCGCTGTTAAGCCGACATCTGCCAGCATTCCCGGCACACGGGCTTCCCATCTCCGGCCCGTCCGGCAGAAGCCACGGTGCGGCGCGCGCGGACGGGCCGGTTCACCATCGTCGATCGTGCGCGGCCCCGGGCCGCGCCAAGGAGTTGATCAGGTGTCGAGACAGCGCATCATGTCGTCCCTCGCCGTCGCGGCGGCCGCCGCGGGCGCGCTCACGGTCGCGGGCCCGGCCTCCCCCGCCTCCGCCGCCGACTGCGCGGCCGCGTGGAACTCCGCGACGGCCTACACGGGTGGTGCGAACGTCTCCTACAAGGGGCGCAACTGGTCGGCCAAGTGGTGGACCCAGAACGAGGCGCCGGGCGCCACCTCCTCCGGCGTCTGGGCGGACAAGGGCGCGTGCGGCGGCGGCTCCACCCCCGCGCAGCCGCCCGCGTCCGGGACGTGCGGCCACCCCGCGTGGAAGGCCGGCACGTGGTACGCCGCCGGTTCGATCGTCAGGTACACCGACGGCAGGTACTACCGGGCCGAGCACGACAACCCGGGCTACGACCCCGTCATCAGCACGTGGTACTGGGAGCCGCACGCCTGCGGCGGCTCGAACCCCGGCCCCTCGACCCCGCCCCCGTCGAACCCGTCGAACCCGTCGAACCCGTCGGGCTTCGTCGTCAGCGAGGCGCAGTTCAACCAGATGTTCCCGAACCGGAACCCCTTCTACACCTACAAGGGCCTGACCGCGGCCCTGAGCGCCTACCCGGGCTTCGCGAAGACGGGCAGCGACACGGTGAAGAAGCAGGAGGCGGCGGCCTTCCTGGCCAACGTCAACCACGAGACCGGCGGCCTGGTCCACGTGGTGGAGCAGAACACCGCGAACTACTCGCACTACTGCGACCGGAGCCAGCCGTACGGCTGCCCGGCCGGCCAGTCGGCCTACTACGGCCGCGGCCCGGTCCAGCTGAGCTGGAACTTCAACTACAAGGCGGCGGGCGACGCGCTCGGCGTCAACCTGCTGGCCAACCCGAACCTGGTGCAGACCGACGCGGCGATCGCCTGGAAGACCGCCCTGTGGTACTGGAACACCCAGAGCGGCCCCGGCACGATGACGCCGCACAACGCGATGGTGGGCGGCCGCGGCTTCGGTGAGACGATCCGCAGCATCAACGGCAGCCTGGAGTGCGGCGGGCGCAACCCCGCGCAGGTGCAGAGCCGGATCACCTCCTACCAGCGGTTCACCCAGATCCTGGGCGTCACCCCGGGCGGCAACCTGAGCTGCTGACGCGGGCGGGAGCGCACGGAGGAGAGGGGCACGGCCGGGCGGGCCGTGCCCCTCTCACGTCTCCGGCCGGCTCGCGGGACCCTGCGGCGGCCGGTCCGCCGGATCCCCGGAGGTCAGTTCGCCGGTCCCGCCGACGGGCGGACGGTGATCTCGGTGACGTGGGCGTCCGGGGAGGCCGTCACCGCCGCCAGCACGGCCCGCGCCACCGAGTCCGCCCGCAGGTACTTGTCCGGCTCGTAGGCGCCGTTCTCCTGCTCGCGCACCCCGCGCTGCATGTCGGTGTCCACCCGCCCCGGGTAGACGGTGGTCACCCGCAGCCCCGGCTCCTCCAGCCGGAGCGCGTCGGCGAAGGCCCGCAGCGCGAACTTGCTCGCGGCGTAGGAGCCCCAGGTCGGGTTGGCCCGCTGCCCGGCGCCGGAGTTGACCAGCACGACGTGCCCGCCGCCGGCGCGCAGGGCGGGCAGCAGCAGCCTCGTCAGCTCGGCCACCGCGACCACGTTGACCTCCATCGTGCGCCGCCACACCTCGGCCGGGGTCTCCTCGATCCGTCCCAGCGTCGCCACGCCCGCGCTGTGCACCAGCACGCCGAGCCGGTCGATCCCGGCGACGTCGGCCGCGGCGACGGCGGTCAGCTCGACCGGCCAGGGCCGCGCGCCGGGCAGTTCCGCGGCCACGCCGTCCAGCGCCTCGCGGTCGCGCCCGCCGAGCAGCAGGTCGTGGGTGGGGGCCAGGGCGCGGGCCACGGCGGCCCCCACCCCTCGGGAAGCTCCGGTGACCAGTGCGGTCGGGCGTGCTGACATGCGGCCCACCCTATTCCGTCGGGCGGGGAAGGACGAAGGCGATGAAGGCGAGGAGAGCCCTCCTCGCCACTCTCAACGTACAGCGCGCCGGGGGGCTTGCCGCAAGCCCCGGGTCACCGCGCAGAATCGTCAGCCGATGCCGCAGCCTGCGGCGACTCGGAGGTGTCGCAATGATCGAGCGGTACGTGGTGGGTCTGCACGAGGTCGACGAGACGCAGGTCGCGCTCGTCGGCGGCAAGGGCGCGCACCTGGGCGGGCTGTCGCGGATCGAGGGCGTCCGCGTGCCGGACGGCTTCTGCGTGACGACGGACGCCTTCCGGCGGGTCATGGCGGAGGTGCCGCCGATCGGCGATCTGCTCGACCGGCTGTCGCACGCGGACCCGGACGACCGGGAGGCGGTCCGCACGCTCAGCGCGGAGATCCGCCGGGTCATCGAGGGGACCGCCGTCCCGAACGACCTCGCGGCGGCGATCACCCGCGCGCTCGCCCGGCTCGGTGAGCGGGCCGCCTGCGCCGTCCGGTCCAGCGCGACGGCGGAGGACCTGCCGACGGCCTCCTTCGCCGGCCAGCAGGACACCTACCTGAACGTCGTGGGGCCGGAGGCGGTCCTCCGGCACGTCAGCCGGTGCTGGGCCTCGCTGTTCACCGAGCGGGCCGTGGCCTACCGCCGGCGCAACGGCGTCGACCACCGTACGGTCCGCATGGCGGTGGTCGTGCAGCGGATGGTCTTCCCGGACGCGTCCGGCGTCCTGTTCACGGCCGACCCCGTCACGGGGAACCGGAGGACCGCCACCGTGGACGCCGGCTTCGGCCTCGGCGAGGCCCTGGTCTCCGGCCTGGTGAACCCGGACGTCTTCACGGTGCGGGACGGCGAGGTCGTCGCCAAGGCGATAGCCGCCAAGCGGCGCGCCGTCCAGGCCCTGCCGGCCGGCGGCACGCACGAGGTGGCGGTCGACCCGCGGCGGCAGGAGCAGCCGGCGCTGACGGACGCGCAGGTCCTGCGGCTCGTCCGGCTCGGGCGGCGGATCGAGGCGCACTTCGGCCGCCCGCAGGACATCGAATGGTGCCTGGCCGGCGACGACTTCCAGATCGTGCAGAGCCGGCCGATCACGACGCTGTTCCCCGTCCCCGAGACCGGTGACCGGGGGAACCGGGTCTACGTCTCCGTCGGTCACCAGCAGATGATGACCGACCCCATGAAGCCCCTGGGACTCTCGGTGTGGCGGCTGACGGCCATGGCGCCGATGCACGAGGCCGGCGGGAGGCTGTTCGTCGACGCCACCCGGCGCCTGGCCTCGCCCGCGAGCCGCGCCGGCCTCCTGGAGCTCATCGGGAAGGGCGATCCGCTGACCAGGGACGCGCTGGAGACCGTCCTCGACCGCGGCGACTTCGTCCCCTCGCTCCCGGACCCGGACCCCGCCGGGCCGCCGGTCGGTGGCGCGCCCGCCCCGATCGAGACCGATCCGGCCATCGTCGCCGAGCTGGTCGAGCGCAGCCGGGCCTCCGTCGCCGCCCTGGAGCGCGGCATCCGGGCGAAGACCGGACCGGCGCTGTTCGACTTCCTGCTGGAGGCCTTCGAGGAGCACAAGCGGATCCTCGGCGATCCGCTGAGCATGCAGGCGATCATGGCGGGGATGGAGGCCACGTGGTGGCTCAACGACCGGCTGCGGGAGTGGCTGGGCGAGAAGAACGCGGCCGACACCCTCACGCTGTCCGCCCCCGGCAACGTCACCTCGGAGATGGGCCTGGCGCTGCTCGACGTCGCCGACGCGATCCGCCCGCATCCGGAGGTGGTGGCGTTCCTGCGGGGCGTCGGGGACGACGGCTTCCTGGACGGGCTGACGGGGCTCCCGGGCGGGACCGAGGCGCGCCGCGCCATCGAGGCCTACCTCGACCGGTACGGCATGCGCTGCGCCGGTGAGATCGACATCACCCGGCCGCGCTGGCGCGAGCGCCCCGGCACGCTCGTGCCGGTGATCCTCGACCACGTCAGGAACTTCGAGCCGGGCGCCGCCGCGCGGCGCTTCGAGCAGGGGCGGCGGAAGGCGCGGGAGAAGGAGCAGGACGTGCTGTCCCGCCTGCGGGCCCTGCCGGACGGGGACCGGAAGACCGACGAGACCAAGCGGATGATCGACCGGGTCAGGACCTTCATCGGCTACCGGGAGTACCCCAAGTACGGCATCGTCAGCCGCTACTTCGTCTACAGGCAGGCCCTGCTGGCGGAGGCCGGGCGCCTCGCGGAAGCCGGCGTGCTCGCCGAGCGGGAGGACGCCTTCCACCTCACGTTCCACGAGTTCCGCGACGCCGTGCGCACGCAGCGGGTGGACGACCGGCTCATCCGGCGGCGCAAGGACGCGTTCCGGTCGTACCACGCGCTCACCCCGCCCCGGGTGCTCACCTCCGACGGCGAGGCCCTCAACGGGGCGTACCGGCGCGACGACGCGCCGGCCGGCGCCCTGGTCGGCCTGCCGGTCTCCGCCGGGACCGTCGAGGGCAGGGCCCGCGTCATCCTGGACCTGGCGGAGGCCGATCTCGAGGCGGGCGACGTCCTGGTCACGGCCTTCACCGACCCCAGCTGGTCGCCGCTGTTCGTCGGGATCGCGGGCCTGGTGACGGAGGTGGGCGGTCTGATGACCCACGGCGCGGTGATCGCCCGGGAGTACGGCCTGCCGGCCGTCGTGGGCGTGGAGCAGGCCACCCGGCGGATCCGGGACGGGCAGCGGATCCGCGTGCACGGAACCGACGGGTACGTCGAGCTCCTGGACTGATCCCGCCGCCCGCGGAGGGCCGCTCTCCTTGCCCTCCGCTTGACAGATATACAAATTTGAATAAAAACTTGAATATGTCCTCCACTCGTGTTCTCCTTCTCGGTGTGCTCCTCGACGGACCCCTGCACGGCTACGAGGTACGGCGCCGCCTGGAGATGTGGGCCGCCGACACCTGGGCCAACGTGGCCTACGGCTCGATCTACCACGGCCTCGGCAAGATGGCGGACGAAGGCCTCCTCCACCGCGTGGAGGAGGGGAAGGGCGGCAAGACGCTCTATGAGATCACCGAGGCGGGCCGGGCCGAGTTCACGGCGCGGCTGATGAGCCACTGGTGGGAGATCAAGCCCATCGTGGACCCCTTCCAGGTGGCGCTGACCTTCATGGACCGCCTCTCCCCCGCCGATCTGATCGGCGCGATGGAGGCCAGGGCGGTGCAGCTGCGGGCCGCGATCGGGATGTTCGGGCGGGCGATCCAGGCCAAGCGCGGCCATGGAGCGCCCCGGCACATCGACGAGACCCTCCGCCTCAACGCGGCCCAGCTCCAGGCCCAGCTGACCTGGATCGAAGAGGCCGTCGGCAGGGTCAGGAGCGGCGAGCTCCCCTGAGGGGCCCGCGGGACGCGGCGGAGCGCCGTCCGGCCCGGCCCGCCGCTCCCCGTACGGCCCCGCGCCCGGAACGTCCGGAGCACACCCGGAAAACCTGTTGCCCCTCCCCCCCGGGAGAGGCACCATGCTCGGCATCCCCCATGAACGGAGATCAGATGATCATCGAAGCGCACGACCTGCGCAAGACCTTCACCGCCAGACGCGGACGCGGCAAGACGGAGGAGGTCGAGGCCGTGCGGGGCATCGACCTGTCCGTCGGCGAGGGCGAGATCTTCGCCTGCCTCGGCCCCAACGGCGCGGGCAAGACCACCACGGTCCGCATGCTCGCCACCTTCACCGTGCCCACCTCGGGCACCGCGCGGGTGGCCGGGTTCGACGTGGTGAAGGAGGCCGCCAAGGTCCGGGAGAAGATCGGCTACGTCGGCCAGGCCGGCGGGATCGACGACAACGCCCCCGGCCGCGAGAGCCTCGTCATGGCCGGGCGGATCACCGGGCTCTCCCGCGCGCAGGCGCTGGGCCGCGCCGACGAGCTGATGGCCGCCTTCAGCCTGGCCGAGATCGCCGACCGGCCGGTGAAGACCCTCTCCGGCGGGCAGAAGCGGCGCTTCAGCCTGGCCATCGGGCTGGTCAACCGGCCGCCGCTGGTCTTCCTGGACGAGCCCACCACCGGCCTGGACCCGCAGAACCGCGCCAACCTCTGGGACGAGATCCGCGCGCTGCGCGACCAGGGCACCAGCGTCCTGCTGACCACCCACTACCTGGACGAGGCCGACGCGCTCTGCGACCGCCTGGTCATCGTCGACCACGGCCGGATCGTCGCCGAGGGCACCGCGGCCGAGCTCAAGAAGGAGGTCGCCGGCGACGTCGTCACCCTCCGGCTCGACGACCTGGCCGCGGCCCGCGCGCTGCTGGACGCCGAGCCGTACATCAAGGAGACGCAGGAGGAGGGCGGGTCCCTGCGGGCCTACCTCGACGACGGCGAGCACAACCTGCCGGCGCTGCTGCGCGCCCTGGAGGCCGGCGGCCTGTCCATCCGGTCCATCTCCCTCGACCGGGCCACGCTCGACGACGTCTTCCTGAAGCACACCGGCCGCTCCCTGCGCGACGCCGCCTGACCCCGAGAGGAACCACCCTCCGATGCTCCGCCACACGATGCTGTTCCTGGGCTACGAACTCGGGAACCTGCGCCGCAACCCGGCCTGGCCCATCCTCGGCATCATGCAGCCCGTGCTCTACCTGCTGCTGTTCGCCCCGCTGCTGACCAGCATCACCCCCAACGGGACGCTGGAGGAGGCGCTGGTCGTGTTCACCCCCGCCGCGCTGATGATGATCGCCCTGTTCGGCTCGATGTTCGCCGGGTTCGGCATGATCAACGAGACCCGCAACGGGGTGCTGGAGCGGCTCGCCGTCAGCCAGGCCTGGCGACCCGCGATCATCCTCGGCCGGGTGGCCAAGGACATGATCATGCTGGTCCTCCAGTCGCTGGTCATCCTGGGCGTGGCCGCGCTGATGGGCCTGCGGATCGGCCTGCCCGCGATGGGCCTCATGCTGCTGCTCATGGCGGTGACCGGCCTGTTCGCCGCCAACCTGTCGTACGGCCTGGCGCTCGCGGTGCGCGACGAGAACGGCATGTCGCAGATCGTGCAGTTCTTCCTGCTCCCGCTGATGCTGCTGTCCGGCCTGATGCTGCCGATGTCGGTCGCCCCCGACTGGATGCAGACCGCGGCGCGGTTCAACCCGCTCTACTACGCGGTCGAGGCCGGCCGCGCCATGTTCGCCGGGGACTACTCCGACAGCACGATCCCGATCGCCTTCGGCCTCTTCCTGGTCCTGGGCGTGCTCACCCTGACCTGGTCGGTCCGCTCCCTGCGGAAGCTGGCCGGGTAGACCCGCTCCCCGGCTCCGCCCCGGAGACGGCCCCGGGGCGGGGGCCGGGCGGCCGACGCCGTCCGGGAGGCGGGGACCGGTCGGCCCGGCGGCCCTCGTCAGCAGACGAAGACGCCGGCCTGGTCGGTCATGCGTTCGTACTCCTCCAGCCGGGCCTGCGTGCGCAGCGGCGCCGCGTCCGCCATGGCCTCCACCAGCACCATGGCCAGGGCGAGCGGCGCCGCGTGCGAGTCGAACACCAGCCGCTCGCCCACCGGCGCGGCGAGGACCACGTCCGCGTCGAACGGCGCGTCCCGCCGGTCGGTGATCACGGCCGTGCGCAGGCCGAGATCCCGGGCGTCCGCCAGCGCCCGCACGGCCTCGGCCGGGTAGCGCGGCAGGACCACCGCCAGCAGCCAGGCCGCTCCCGCCCGGCGGGCGGCGTGCAGCCCGTCGGCCAGTTCCGACCCGCCGTGGACCAGCAGCCGCACGTCCGGGTGGATCCGGCGGGCGTAGTAGGCGAACGTGGTGGCCAGGCCGCTGGAGACCCGCAGTCCCAGCACCGGCAGCGGCTCGCACCCGGCCAGCGCGGCACCCAGCTCCGTGACGGCCGACGGGTCGGCCAGCCCCTCCCGGACGGCGCGCAGGTTACCGGCCTCCGCGTCGATCGCGGCCTGCAGGCCGTTGCGCGGAGCGCCCCCGGCCGGGCCCTCCCCGGCTCCGCTCCCGCCGCCCCGGAGGCGACCCCGGAGGAAGCGCCGCCGGGGGAGGCTGCGTCGGGGAGAGGTGCGCCCGTGCCGTCCCCGCCGACGACGAGGGGGCGCAGCGCCTGCCGGAGCTCGGGGTAGCCGGCGAAGCCCAGCGCCGTGGCGAACCTGGTCACCGACGGCTGGCTCACCCCGGCCCGGTCAGCCAGCTCCACGCTCGACAGGAAGATCGCCTCCGCGAGGTGGCCGTCCAGGTAGCGCGCGATCCGCCGCTGCGCCGGCGAGAGCCTCCGGCCCTCCAGAAGTCGCTCGAGTCCGTCGCCCACGCCCCCTCCAACCGGCCGGACTCTGCGGCCATTCCCGAAATTCCCGCCTCTTCCCGGCGCCGCGGTCATCCCCGGGCCCGGCCCCGCCGTCGGTCCCGGGACCCTCGCCTCCTCCCGGCGCCGCCCTCAGCCCCGGGTCTCCGGCGACTCGCGCATCGGCACCCGGACGCCGCGCTCGTCCGCGACCGCGGCGGCCTCCTCGTAACCGGCGTCGACGTGGCGGATCACGCCCGTGCCGGGGTCGTTGACGAGGACCCGGCGGAGCTTCTCCGCACCGAGCGCCGTGCCGTCGGCGACGGTGACCTGGCCGGCGTGGATCGACCGGCCGATCCCGACGCCGCCGCCGTGGTGGATGGAGACCCAGGCGGCGCCGGAGGCCACGTTGAGCATGGCGTTCAGCAGCGGCCAGTCGGCGATCGCGTCGGAGCCGTCGAGCATCGCCTCGGTCTCCCGGTACGGGCTCGCCACGGAGCCGCAGTCCAGGTGGTCGCGGCCGATCACCAGCGGGGCCTCGATCTCGCCGGAGGCCACCATGTCGTTGAACCGCTCCCCGGCCAGGTGGCGCTCGCCGTACCCGAGCCAGCAGATACGGGCGGGCAGCCCCTGGAAGTGCACCCGCTCCCCGGCCATCCGGATCCACCGGGCCAGCGGCTCGTTGTCGGGGAACAGCTCCAGGATCGCCCGGTCGGTCCTGGCGATGTCCGCCGGATTCCCCGACAGCGCGGCCCAGCGGAACGGGCCCTTGCCCTCGCAGAACAGTGGCCGGATGTAGGCGGGCACGAAGCCGGGGAAGTCGAACGCGCGGCCGTACCCCGCCAGCTTCGCCTCGCCGCGGATCGAGTTGCCGTAGTCGAAGACCTCCGCGCCCGCGTCGGCGAAGCCCACCATGGCCTCCACGTGCCGGGCCATCGACTCGCGCGCCCGCGCGGTGAAGGCGGCCGGGTCCTTGTCCCGCTCGGCGGCCATGTCGGCGAAGGCCACGCCGAGCGGCAGGTACATCAGCGGGTCGTGGGCCGACGTCTGGTCGGTGACGATGTCGATCTCGGCGCCCCGGCGGAGCAGCTCGGGCACGGCCTCGGCGGCGTTGGCCTCGACGCCGATGCTGAGCGGGCGCCGCTGGTCGCGCGCCTCGTAGGCGAGCCGGAGCGCCTCGTCGAGGTCGGCGGCGCGGACGTCGAGGTAGCGGTGCTCGATGCGCCGATCGATGCTGCGGGGGTCGCAGTCGACGCAGATCGCCACGCCGCCGTTCATGGTGACGGCCAGCGGCTGGGCGCCGCCCATGCCGCCGAGCCCCGCGGTCAGCGTGATCGTCCCGGTCAGGGAACCGCCGAACCGCTTGGCCGCCACGGCCGCGAAGGTCTCGTAGGTGCCCTGCAGAATGCCCTGGGTGCCGATGTAGATCCATGATCCGGCGGTCATCTGCCCGTACATGGTCAGGCCCGCGGCCTCCAGGCGGCGGAACTCCTCCCAGTCGGCCCAGTCGGGCACCAGGTTGGAATTGGCGATGAGCACGCGCGGCGCCACTCGTGGGTGCGGAAGACGCCGACCGGGCGGCCGGACTGCACCAGCAGCGTCTCGTCGCCCTCCAGGGTGGTGAGCGTGCGGGTGATCGCGTCGAAGGAGCGCCAGTCGCGGGCCGCCCTGCCCGAGCCGCCGTAGACGACGAGCTGCTCCGGATGCTCGGCCACCTCGGGGTCCAGATTGTTCTGGAGCATGCGCAGCGCCGCCTCCTGCGGCCATCCCTTGGCGGTGAGCGTGGTGCCGCGCGGCGCGCGAACGGTCCGGCTGCCGGTCATGGCCGAGCCTCCCTGGTGACATGAATGAATATATTCATATTTGTCACTCGCAGGCCACGGGTCAACCCGGGGGCCGCGGGTCGGCCCGCCGCGGGTCGGCCCGCCGCGGGTCGGCCCGCC
>NZ_CDRNDK010000194.1:0-11116 GCF_977012225.1 Planomonospora algeriensis
GGGAGTGGCCGCTGGCCCTGCCCGCGTTCCTGGCCCGCGCGATGGGCCTGGCCGATCCGACCCCGCTGCTCGTGTGGGCGCCGGTCGCCCTGGCCGCGGCGAGCCTGGCTCCCGCGCTGCTCGCCGCACGGCTCGTCCACCGCGACGAACGCGTCCGCTGGGCGCTGGCGCTGGCGGTGACGACGGTGCTCTGGCTCGCGCCCGCCGAGTCGGTCACGGCCTCCACCGCCTTCCTGCTCTGCCTGTGCGCGCTGGCCCTGGCGCCGGCCCGCGCACCGCGCCGGACCGCTCCCGCGGCCGCCGGCGACGAGCGGCTGGAGACGGCGGCCTAGATGAGGACCACGACCGGCGACCCGCCCCCCGGCGCCCCGGGCCCCGAGACGGCCCGGACGGCTCCGGCCTCCACGACCTCCCGAGTTCCCATGAGTTTTCCCGAGTTCTAGGAAAGGACCTGCCGTGAACGACTGGCCGGCGATCACCGTGGTGATCCCGACCCGCAATCGCACCGGACTCCTCCAGGAGACGATCGACTCGATCCTCGGCCAGGACTATCCGGGCGACATCACCTGCGTCGCCGTCTTCGACCAGAGCCCCCCGGACGAGTCGTTCGCGACCTCCCGTCCCGGGCGGCGGGTCGTGGTGACGCCCAACACGCGGCAGCCGGGGATCGCCGGCGCCCGCAACACCGGTGTGCTGCTCGGCGACGGCGAGCTGGTCGCCTTCTGCGACGACACCGACCTCTGGCTGCCGCACCGGCTCCGCTCCCAGGTGACGGCGCTCGGCGGCGGCCACTTCGCCACCTGCGGGATCGAGCTCTTCAATGACGAGGTGGCCTTCGCCAGGTCGGTGCCGACGCCGACGGTGACCCTGCGGGACCTGCTGCGCAAGCAGCTGCCGTCAATGCACCCCTCGACCTACCTGATGCGCCGCGACGCGCTCACCGGCGGCTTCGGCCTGGTCAGCGAGGAGCTGCCCGGCGGCTACGGCGAGGACTACGAGCTGCTGCTGCGGGCCGCCCGGTTCGGGCCGATCGTCAACGTGCCGGAGACGGGGGTCAGGGTCAGGCTGCACACGGCCTCGCACTTCTCCGTCGTCGAGTCCAGCGAGACGATCTCCACGGCGCTGCGCTGGATGCTGGAGCGCTATCCGGAGTTCACCGGGGCGCCGGGCGGCTACGCCCAGCTCGCCGGGAAGATCGCCTTCGCCGAGGCCGCGCTGGGCCGCTCCGCGCAGGCGCTGCGCTGGATCGGCAGGGCCGTACGGCGGCGCCCCTGGGAGCCCCGCGCCTACCTGGCGCTGGCCGTCACCGCGGGCCTGCCCGCTCCGGCGATCGTGGGCCGCCTGCACCGGATGGGGCGCGGCATATGAGGATCGACGTCATCCGCCCCGGGGAGCTGGGCAAGACCGAGATCGACGCGTGGCGCGAGATGCAGCACGCCACGCCGCGGCTGGGCAACCCCTTCCTCAGCCCGGAGTTCACGGTCGCGATGGGCGAGGTCTGCGCCGAGGCCCGGGTCGCGGTCGTCTCCGAGCAGGACGGGCCGGTCGGCTTCTTCCCGTTCGAGCGGCACCCCGGCGGCGTGGGCACCGCGCTGGGCGCCTGGGTCTCGCTCTGCCAGGGCGTGGTCCACGCGCCGGGGGCCGAGTTCGACGCCGAGGCCCTGCTGCGCGCCTGCGGGCTGCACGTGTGGGAGTTCGGCTGCATGGTCGACGGGCAGACGTGGTTCCAGCCGTTCGAGGTGTTGCGCCAGGAGGCCGTGGTCCTCGACCTGGCGGACGGCTACGCCGCCTATCTCGACGGGCTGCGCGAGCGCTCCCCCAAGTTCCTCAAGTCCACCCTCTACAAGGAGCGCAAGCTCGGCCGCGACGTGGGCGCGCTCACCTTCGACTTCGCGGTCCGCGACGAGGAGCAGTTCCGGCTGCTGCGGAGCTGGAAGTCCGCGCAGTACCAGCGGATGGGCCGCCCCGACCGGTTCGGCAGGGACTGGGTCGTGGAGCTCGCCGAGCGGCTGCACGCGATCGACACCCCCGACTTCGCCGGGCCGCTGTCCATGCTCTACTGCGACGGCAGACCGGTCGCGGGCCACTTCGGGCTGCGCTCGGACACGATCCTGATCGGCTGGTTCCCGGCCTACGACCCGGAGTTCGCCAAGTACTCCCCCGGCCTGATCCAGCACCTCCAGATGGCCGAGGCGGCCGCCGCCGCCGGGCTGCGCTCGATGGACCTGGGGATCGGGACCGGCTCGGAGTACAAGGACGCGCTGCGCAGCCGGGGCGAGCCGGTGAGCGAGGGCTGCGTGCGCCGCCGCTCGGCCGGCGCGGCGGCGTACTGGCTGCGCCGCACGCCGGTGCGCCGGGCCCGGCAGTTCATCCTGGACAGCCCCGCCCTGTACGGCGCGGCCGACCGGGCCATGAAGCGGTACGGGAACCTGCGGGCACGGTTGAAGACGCGATGAGCCGCACCCTCGAATCGATCATGAGTGAGCGGGTCGGGGCCGCGTGCCTGCACGTGCCCTCGGCCCGGTTCGGCCTCTACCTCGCCCTGCGGCACTGGTTCGGCGCCGGCGACCGGGTGCTGATCGCCCCGACCAACTGCGAGACCGTGCTGTTCATCGCGCTGGCCGCGGGAGTGCGGCCCGTCATGGCACCCGTCTCGCCCGACGACGGCAACATCGACCCGGACCTGGTCGACTGGACCGGCCTGGCGGGCGTGCTCACCACCCACCTGTACGGCCAGCCCGACCGGGTGGTCCGGCTGCGCGCCGAGTGCGACCGCCGCAGCCTGGTCCTGATCGACGACGCCGCGCACGCCATGCTCACCACGGTGGACGGCCGCCCGGCCGGCACGTTCGGCGCCGCCGGCGTGTTCAGCCTGGCCAAGCACGGCAGGGCCATGTCCGGCGGGTTCCTCACGGTGGAGGACCCCGGCGAGCTGCCCGCCCTGGCGCGCCTGCGCGACGGGCTCCTGCTCGACGGCGGCCCGCGCGCGCAGATCCTCGGCGCGCTCCGCCCGATGCTGCGGGAGACGGTCTACCGGACCGGGCTGGTCCGGCCGATGTGGCGGACGCTGAAGGCGCTCGGCGTGATCGAGTGGACGGGCCACCGCTGCGCTCCCCGCGAGGAGGAGCTGGTGGCGGCCCTGAAGGCGATGGAGTCCTCGACCGCGCCGGCCGGGCTCGACGGGCTCGGCCACTGGCTCCGCATCGACCTGGACGACTGGCGGATGCGGCAGGGCGGGCTGCTCCGGGCCTACCAGCGCTCCCGCTTCCGGGTGGTCGACCGGGAGCGGGAGCGCCGGCTGGCCGGGGTGGAACTGCTGCGCGGGCTGCCGTGGCGCCCGGGGCGTCGCCGGGTCGCCGGCGGCGCCGCTGCTCCGGGTGCCGCTGGCGGTCGAGGACCGCGATGGGGTCGTCGCCGAGCTGGAGCGGCACGGCGTGGTCCCCGGGTTCGTCTACGACCCGCCGCTGGACGACTACCTCGGCCTCGTGCCCGCCGGGCCGACCCCGGAGGCCGCGCGCTGGTGGACGCGGCACGTGCTTCCGGTGGACCCGCTGCGCGCGCGGCGCGTCGCCGTACTGCTGGACCGGATGGGGGCGCGCCCGGCCGCCCCTCCCCCGGCGCGCTCTCCGGGCCCACCTCCGGCTCCGTCCGCGCCCGCGGCCTCACCCTCGCCTTCCGCTTCGGCTTCGGCTTCGGCTTCGGCGGAGGAGACGGGCGCCCGGACGTGAGCGCCCAAGACAGCGCAGCGTGACCTTACGCTCACCATAGCCCACCCCCTTCATGATCCATGAGAGCTGATGAGTCAAGCAGAGCGCCCGGAGAGTGATCATCCCATGTCGGCTTCAGCCGGTCCGCTGGACCCACGCGTTCGGAGGACCACATGACCATGCCCGGCAGGGGGAGACACGCCCGGCGCGATCGGGGCCTGCCCTCTTCGAAGTGGATCCCGATCTCGCTGGTGGCGGCCCTGGTGACCGCCCTGGCCATCACCGCCGTGGTCTACATGTACGCCTCCCCCGTCCAGCGCAGCGCGGCGCCTCCCCCGCCGACCCTGCCGGGGAACCGGCCCACCCCCTCCTCCTGCGTGCCGACCTCCGACCTGGTGCCGCCGTGCGGGGCCTGGTGGGGGATGCACGTCCCGCCGGACCAGGAGCGCGGGCTGGTGGCCGACGTGACGTCGATGGAGGAGCGGATCGGCCGGAAACTCGACATCACCATCAGTTACCACGACATGTCGGAGACCGACGCGGGCCGGTTCTTCCGGGACGACGAGAGCGATCTCGGCGAGGAGCGCGTGCTGTTCCTCGGCTGGGAGTCGACGATCTGGGCCGGGAACGTGGACATCCCCTGGCACGCCATCGCGCGCGGGGAGCTCGACCGGGTCATCGACGCCCAGGCCGCGCGGGTCAAGGAGTACGGCAAACCCGTCCTGATCGGCTTCGACGGGGAGAAGGACCGCGAGGAGAGCGGCCAGACCCCCGAGGAGTACATCGCGGCCTACAAGCGCATCGTCGACCGCTTCCGGGAGGCGGGCGCGGACAACGCGCTCTGGGTGTGGGGCGTCACCGGCTACTACCCGTTCCGCGACCGCTGGAAGCCGTACTACCCGGGCGACGACTACGTCGACTGGATCAGCTACGACCCCTACAACTTCGCCACCTGCCGGGGCGCGAAGTGGCAGAGCTTCGAGGAGACCGTGCGGCCCACCTACGAGTGGTTCCAGCAGAACGGCTTCGCCCACAAGCCGCTGATGCTGGCGGAGTACGGGACGGAGAGCGACTCCGCCGACCCCGCCGCGAGGGCCGACTGGTACCGCGGCATCCCGGCGGCGATGAAGCAGATGCCCAACCTCAAGGCGATCATCCAGTGGAACAACACCGACGTCGACGACTGCGATTTCTCGCTCACCGGCACCGGTGTCCTGGAGGCGTTCGCCGAGGCGGGGAAGGATCCCTACTTCCGGCAGCCCCTCCCCTGAGGGAGGGGCCTCCGGGCCGGGGCCGCGCCCGACGGACGACGCGCGGCGGCATGGAGCGGACCAGGTCAGGACCCTCCGTGGCGGTACGGCCGTGATACGGCGAAAGCGAAGCCACGCGGAGTAAAGTCGGCAACGATTAGCTCCCGTCGACTACCCAGGGAAGGGTGCGTGTGGAGGGCAAGCAGTCTGGAGAGGTGATCGACGAGGCGGTCACCCGGCCGATGAGGCGCCCGGCCTCCACCGCGGTCGAGCCCTCCGAGCCCTCCGAACCCGGTGAGCCCGGGGCCGAGCCCAGGGGAGAGCCCAGGGTGGAGCCCGGCGGGGAGCGCCCGGCGGGGAGCACGCCGGGCGGGAAGGCCCGGAAGAACGGTCCCGACGCGGAGGACCGGACCGGAGACGGCCGACTCGACGGACCCGCCGAACCCGACGGACCCGGCGGCTCCGGCGGCTCCGGCGGCTCCAGCCGGGAGGACACGCCGGAGACGGCGGCGGACGGGGCCTCCGGCGGGGACGGGATTCCCGCGGACGGGGTCTCCGCAGACGGGGTCTCCGCAGACGGGATCCCAGCGGACGGGGTCTCCGCCGAGACGATCACCGTCGTGCCGATCGGGCGGGCCGGTGTGAGCGACGGCGCGCCCACCGTCGCCTGGCGCGTGCCGGTCCCGAAGATCCCGGCCGCCCGGAGCGAGCCGGAGCTGGAGAAGACCTCGCCGGAGCAGGAGGAGGACCCGCCGGGCGAGACGGCCCTCCCGTCGCTGGCGGTCGTCGTCGTCGCGGGCCCCGCGCAGTCGCGGTTCCGCCTGGCCGTGACGGTCAAGGCGCTGCGGGCCCAGGAGCCGGCCCCTGAGGAGATCGTCCTGGTCGTGGACCGCTCCCCCGAGCTGGCCGAGTGGGCCGAGGCCGAACTCCGCGGCGCCGACGGGGCCGGGGAGATCACCGTGGTGCGGGAGCAGGAGGCCGCCGGCGCGGCCTCCGCCCGCAACCTGGGGCTGGCCCGCGTGCGGGGGGACGTCGTCGCCTTCCTCGACGGCGACTCCGCTCCCGAGCCCGGCTGGTCGGCGGCGCTGCTGGAACCCTACGCCGACCGCGACGTGGCCGCGGTCCGCAGCCGGGTGGCACTGCGCTGGAGCTCGGGCAGGCCCGACTGGTTCCCCGCCGAGCTGGCCTGGGTGCTGGGAGTGCCGTTCACGGGTTCCCGCATCCGGCCGGACCTCGTCGACGACCTGTACGGCGGCGCGCTGTCGTTCCGCCGGGAGGCGCTGGCCGAGGCCGGGGGGTTCCCGGAGGAGCCGGACCACCGCCCCGAGGAGGTCTCCGCCGAACCCGCGGGCGGCGTGAAGACCGAGCTCCGCTCCCGCCTGCTCGACCTGCGGCCCGGCGCGAAGCTGCTCCACGAGCCTTCGGCGGTGGTACGGCTGGACGTGCCCGAGCGGCGCTCCCGCCTGGCCTACTTCCTGGCCCGGTGCACCGCCGAGGGCCGGTCGCAGGCGGAGGTGGAGCGCCGCACCAACGGGTGGGAAGGGCTCCTGGCCCACCTGGCACCGGTCAGGAACGGCCTGCCCCGGGCGGTGTTCCGCGCGCTCACCTTCACCGGGCCGGCGGACATCAAGGGGTGGAAGGCCCTGCTGGTCATGCTCCTGGGCATGGCGGCGGCCAACGCCGGCTACGTGAGCGGGAGGCTGCGCACGACGCGGGCCGACGGGACCCCCCGGGAGACCGGCCAGTGGGCGTGGTTCCTCTCCCGGACGGCGCTGCCGGTCGCCACCGTGCTGTGGGGGCTCTCCCTGCGCGAGGTCGACCTCGACAAGATGACCGACCTAGGGCTGATCACGGTCCTGCCCGCCCTGTTCTGGATCGCGGTCGCGGTCATGATCATCGGGTTCGTCGCGCTGCTCGGCGACCGGAGGGCCTTGGAGCTCTGGCACGCGGGCTACACCCTGGTGCTGATCGCGGTCCTGCACGCGACCCCCGCGCTGCTCTACCCCTCACTGCGCTACTCGTGGGCCTGGAAACACGTCTCCGTCATCGACTACCTGATCCGGCACGGCGCGACCGACCCGGAGATCAGCCCGCTGGCCGCCTACCACCAGTGGCCCGGCTTCTTCTCGTTCTTCGCGATGATGACGGAGGCCGCCGGGCTGCCGGACGCCCTGGGCATCGCCGCGTGGGGACCCGCCGTCTTCAACACCGCGATGCTGCTCCCGCTGCTGCTGCTGTTCCGCACGGTGACGCGCAACCGGCAGCTCGTGTGGGGCGCGGTCTGGGTCTACTTCTCCTGCTCCTGGGTGGGGCAGGACTACTTCTCGCCGCAGGCCACCACCCTGGTCCTCTACCTGACGGTGCTGGTCGTCGTGGTGCGGCGGTTCCGGCGCGGGCCGATCAGGGCGGGCGACGACCCCGAGGGGCTGGGCGCGGAGCCCCCGCCCGTCTCCGGCACGCGCAGGCGCCTGGTCTGGACCGTCCTGCTCGCCCTCCCGATCGTGGCGATCGCCTCCTCCCACCAGCTGACGCCGCTCATGCTGGTGGCCGGGCTGGCCGCCCTGTCCGTACTGCGGCGCCACCGCAACCTGGGCATCCTGCTGTTCACCGGGTCCGCCGTGCTGGTGTGGGACGCCGTGGCCGCCTGGCAGCTCCTGGAGGCCCGGTTCAGCGACATCGTGGAGTCGCTCGGCGACGCCGGCGGCAACCTGGACGACGGCCTCCTGTCCCTCGGCACCGCCGCTCCCGGCCAGGTGATCGTCGCCTACGCCGACCGCGCGCTCTCCGCGGGACTGTGGCTGCTCGCCGCCGGTGGCGCCTTCCTGCGCCGCCGCTGGCTCAGGCGGCCGGGGCTGCCCCTGCTGGTGATCGGGCTCAGCCCGCTGCTGTTCCTCGCCGCGGGGAGCTACGGCGGGGAGATCATGTTCCGCATCTACCTGTTCACGCTCCCGCTCAGCGCGTTCCTGGCCGCGGCGCTGTTCCTGCCCGCCCGCCGGGCCTTCGTCCGCGTCCTGATCCTGCCCCTGGTCCTCATGCTCATGGTCACGGGCTTCTTCTTCGGCAACTACGGCAAGGAGCAGTCCAACTACTTCACCCAGGACGAGGTCCGGCTCGTGCGCGCGGTGCACCGTGCGGCGCCGGAGGGGTCGCTCATCGTGGCGCCCACGTTCTTCCTGCCCGCCGCCTACGACTACTACGAGCGCTACCAGCACAGCTGGCTGGACGAGCTGCCCCGCTCGCGCGCCGCCGCCCCCGGGATGCCGAAGTACGTGCCCACCCGGGTGGAGCTGGTGCAGGACCCGGTGCCGTCGCTCATCGGCCTCATGTCGAGCGTGCCGCCGGGCGGCAAGGCCTATCTGGTGCTCAACCGCGCGCAGAAGGCCGCCATCGAGACGGCGGGCATCTTCCCCAAGGGCACGGTCGACCGGCTGCGCCGGGGAGTCGAGGCGTCCGACCGCTTCCGGGTGCTCATCCGCAACTCCGGAGGCGCCGTCTACGAGCTGATCCCGAAGAGAGCGACGGCGACCCCGTGACGGCGGGGCTCCGCACTGGAGGCGACCGATGAACACCATACGCTGGCCGCTGCTGCTGCTCGCCTCCTCCGGCTGGCTGGCCCTGTTCGCGACGGAGGCCCCCGGCGGCGCTCCGCTGCGCGTCACCGTCACGGTGGTCTTCCTGCTCACCTGTCCGGGCGCCGCCGTGCTGGCACTGTTCCGGCCGCTGCTCGCCCCGCGCGACCACACCGGGGACGCTATGGAGAGCATCGCGCTCACGGTCGCGCTCAGCGTCGCCCTGGGCATCCTGGTCGGCGAGGCGCTCTTCATGACGGGCACGTTCACGGTGTACCGGGCGCTGACGGCGCTGGCCACCGTCACCTCGCTCGCCGCCCTGGGGGTGCCGCTCACCGCGTACCGGGCCCGCCGACGCGCGGCGCGCTCACCGGAGGGCGCCTGAGAGCGGCCGTACGCCCGCCCCAGGCGGTCCCGCGCGGGGCGTGTGACTCACGCTCCGCACCGGCTCGTCCCGGGTCCGCCCGGATCTCACCCGGGGTGCGGGCGGGGCCGTACGGAGCGTCAGGCCGGGCGCTCGTCCAGCGCCCGGTGGGCCCGTGCGACCAGGACGGGGACGGAGGCCCCCAGGTTGTCGAAGCCCTCCCCGACCGTCTTGCCCTGGACGAAGCGCGCGTGGATGCCCTCCAGGATCACGGCGAGCTTGAAGTTGCCGAAGGCCAGGTAGAAGTCCAGGTCGCTCAGGTCGGCCCCGGACACCTTCGCGTAGTGGGCGGCGAACCCCTTCGCGTCCAGGAAGCCGGGGGTGAGCGTGACGTCGCCCGCCACCGGGACGGAGGAGCGCACGGTGTCGCCGGGGTCGTGCCAGTAGGTCAGGGTGAGGCCGAGGTCGGCGACGGGGTCGCCCAGGGTGGACATCTCCCAGTCGACCACGGCCCGGATCTGCGGGTCCGCGCCGGGCGACAGCCGTACCAGCGTGTTGTCCAGGCGGTAGTCGCCGTGCACGAGAGCGGCGGACGGCCGGTCGGGGAGGCGTTCGCGCAGGCGGGCGACGAGGTCGTCGTACTCGGGGAGCTCGCGGGTCTTCGAGCGCTCCCACTGCTGCCCCCAGCGCTCCAGCTGGCGTGCCAGGTAGCCCTCCGGGCGGCCGAAGCCGTCCAGGCCGACCGCCGCGTAGTCGACGGCGTGGATCGCGGCGAGCACCTCGGCGAGGCGCTCCGACAGCGCCCTGGCCTGGGCCGGCGTCAGGTCGGCCTGACCGCGGGCGCGCAGGGCCTCGCCCTCGACGTGGCCCATCAGGTAGAAGGGGGCCCCGATCACGTCCTCGTCGGCGCAGAGGGCGACCGGCTCGGGCACCGGCACGGGGGTCGGCGCGAGCGCGGAGACGACCCGCCACTCCCTGCGCATGTCGTGGGCCGTGGGCAGGACGTGGCCGAGGGGCGGGCGGCGCAGGACCAGCCTGCGGCCCGGCGTCTCGACCCGGTACGTCAGGTTGGACCGGCCGCCCGAGATCAGCGTGATCTCGGTGGGCTCCCCCGCGTCGGGGACGTGGCGGGCCATCCACGCGACCAGGCGGGTCCGGTCGATGCCAGGGATGCTCATGGCCCACTATTAGAACGTTATTCTGCCCCGTCCGCCAGTCCCGGCCCCAGCAACCGGGCCAGGATCGCGGCCCCGGCCCGCACCTGGGCGAGCGAGGCCGAGCCGTACCCGATCACCAGGCCGTGCCTGCCGGGCGGACCGTGGTGGTGGCGGTCGGTGATGTCGAGCAGGACGCCGCGGGCCCGGGCCGCCTCGACGAGGGGGCCGACCCGGTGCTCCGGGAGCCCGACCATGACGTGCAGGCCCGCGGTGTCCCCCGTCACCCGGGAGCCGAGCGCCGCCACGAGCGCGGCCCGCCGCCGGGCGTACTCCAGCCGCATGCGGCGCAGGTGCCGGTCCAGGTCGCCCCGCTCCAGCAGTACGGCCACCGCCTGCTGGGCCGGGCCCCCGGTCCGGTCGGTCAGCTCCCTGCGGGTCCGGGCCACGGCGTCGAGCAGGCCGGGGGAGGCGACCAGCCAGCCGACGCCGATGTCCGGGGACAGGGATTTCGACAGGGTGCCGAGCAGCACCACCTGATCGGGGTCGAGGCCGTACAGGGCGGGCAGCGGGGCGACGTCGTAGCGGAACTCGGCGTCGTAGTCGTCCTCCACGACGAGCGCGCCGCTGCGGTGGGCCCAGGCGAGCAGGCGCTCGCGACGCGCGATGGGCAGGCGCCCGCCGAGCGGGTACTGGTGGGCGGGCGTGGTGTACAGGAGGCGGAGGTCCTCCGGCAGCCCGTCGACGAGCACCCCGTCGGCGTCCACCGGGCAGGGGACGATCCCCGCGCCCCGGGCCCCGAGGATGGTGCGCGCCCGCCGCCAGCCGGGATCCTCGACGCCCGCCCGGTCGCCGGGGCGCAGGACGGTCGCCGCGAGCAGGTCGAGGCCGTTGCCGGTGCCGCGGGTGACCATGACGTTCTCCGGGCCCGCCGGGACGCCCCTGGTCCTGCGCAGGTGCACGGCCAGCGCCTCCCGCAGCCGCGGCAGGCCGTAGGGGTCGGGGTCGTCCCCCGGCGGCAGGTCGGCCGCCTGCCGCCACGCCCGCCGCCACGCCGCCTCGTCGTAGTCCC
>NZ_CDRNDK010000195.1:0-11091 GCF_977012225.1 Planomonospora algeriensis
GTCGCGGAGCTCGGCCCTGAACTCCGGCCGCGGCGCGCGCCGGCAGCCGGGCGCCGAGCCCCGACACGCGGTGCCGGGCGCGCGCCCGGGATCTGCGTGAGATCCCGGGCAGCCACTTACCCATGAACGCCCCCTGCCGCCCCCGGAAGATGATCCATCGCTCATCTGCCTAACGACGGCCCGATGCGGCGAGTTACGCGGTATCCCGGGACGGGGGTCACCGGGTCCGCCGCCACGGGCGTCCTCAGCCGAGATCCGCGGGGAGCGCCCGGGCGAGCGCCCGGATCGCGCGGAACTGCAGGGCCTTGATGGCGCCGCTCTTCTTGCCCATGATCAGGGCGGTCTCGGCCAGGGACATGCCGTGCAGGAAGCGCAGGACCACGCATTCCTGCTGCTCGGGCCGGAGCGCGCGGACGGCGCGGAGCACCCGGTCGTTGACCATCGCGGTGACGACGGCGTTCTCCGGGATGTGCGGGCCGTCGAGCGGGGTCTCGAACACGTCGGCCGTGGTGACCTCGAGCCGGTAGCGGCCCGACTTGAAATGATCGGTGACGAGGTTTCTGGCGATGGTCACGAGCCAGGCCCCGAAGTCACGTCCTTGCCAAGTGAAGTCGGCGATTCGGCGAAGCGCGCGGAGGAAGGTCTCGCTCGTGAGATCCTCGGCGAGCGGGTGGGATCCGACCCGGAGATAGATATAGCGGTAGACCAGGTCAAGATAGCGGTCGTAGAGCGTGCCGAACGCCTCCGTGTCTCCTGTCTTGGCGCGTAGGACGAGTCTTCTCAGCTCCTCGGAGGCGTCCTCGCGTACGGCGGGATCGTTGTTGCGGACAGGCTGGACCACCCCGGTGACGGTCGGGAGGGGTCCGGCTAATGGCCACGTGTCTGGCATCCGGTATCCCTGGGGAGGAAGGGTGCGGCGTGCCCGCCCACTCTAGGAATCATCAGGAAATTCCACAATCCACTTCATACCGTCGTGACTGGCGGTAGTCGCCGTATACGGTGTGGGGCCGGTCTTCTCCGCGGGACCGGTCCAGGCAGCCGGGCACGAACCCGGCTACCGGTCGAAGGGTAATGTCCGGCAGCATTGGAGACACCATGGAAGTCCTCGTCGCTGTCATCGCGCTCGCCGGAGCCCTGCTCGCCGCCATCGCCACGGGCGCTCTCGTCAACCGGCTCCGCACCGAGCCCGCCGGATGGCTGATCGCCTGGAGCGTCGCCACGGCGGCGCTGTGCGTGTCACTGGGAGTGATGGCCGCAGGTCAGCTCCTGGGGTTCGGAACGCTGACGTTCCGGGCCTACCAGCTGACGGGGTCGCTGCTGGCGCCGCTCTGGCTGGCCGTCGGCGTCATCCAGCTCCTGGCCCGCAAGCCCGCCGCGAAGTTCGGCTCCTGGCTGCCGGGAGCCGGGATCACCGCCGTCGGGCTGGTGATCCTGCTGGTGGACCCCGTCCGGCAGGAGAAGGACTTCGCCAAGACCCTCCCGGCGGCGGACCACCACTGGAACCCCCCGCCCTTCGCCCTGCTCACGGCCGTCCAGGTCTTCGTCGCGGCGGTGCTGCTGGCCGGGCTGGTGGTCGCGGTCCTGCGCTGGCGCAACGGCGACGACTACGACACCGACAACATGCACGCGCTCGGCGTCCTCGCCCCCACCGGTCTGGCCCTCGTCGGGGCCTGCGCCTTCGGGGCCCCGGGGACGCTCATCGTGCTGCTGCACCTGCTGGTCGCCGCGGCCGTCTGGTACGCCGTGCTCCGTCCGCTCGCGCCCTACGACGACGAGGACGACGACGATTTCGAGGAGGACGACTGGGAGGACCGGCGCCCGAAGCTCGCGCCTCCCCGGGACGTCCAGGTCGCGGGCCGCCGTACGGTCCCCGAGGGATCGCCCGGCGCGGCACCGGGCCAGCTCCCCAGCGCGGTCCCCGGCACCGTCCCCAGCGCGGTCCCCGGCACCGTCCCCGGTGCCGCGCCCGGTCAGCCTCCGCGCCGGTCGGGTCTCGGCGACCTCGTCGCCGAGTACCGCGCGGGCGAGCAGGACGTCGACTACGCGGCCCGGATGCGCCAGCCCGGCCAGGCCGGCCAGGCCCACGACGATCCGTTCGGCGGTCCCGCCACCGGCACCTTCATGGCCGGCGAGTACGGCATGCCGCTCACGGGCCGGTCGGCCGCGGACCACGACTACACCCAGCCGCCCCCCAGGACCGGCCAGTTCGGCGTGCCGCCGGAGGCGGGCCCGACGGTGGGCCCGACGACGGGCGAGTTCGGCGTGCCGCCGGCGGCGGGCCCGGCGACGGGCGAGTACAGCATCCCCCTCAACGAGTTCGGCGGGCACGCGGCCTCCCGCGGAGTGCAGGACAGGGCCTCACGCCCGATGCCTGCGGAGGAGGCGTTCGGCGCCCGCCGGCCGATGTCCGCGGAGGACGCGTTCGGCGCGCCGCCCGCCCCGGCCCACTCGGGCGCCGCCCCCGGGACGCCCCCGGTCCCGGACGACCGCGTCCGGCTCTCCCCGAGCATCTTCGGCCTGCTCACCGTGTTCACCCTGATCGACGGCACCGGAGAGGCGTTCGACCGGCTGGCCGAGGAGACGGTGGAGATCGTGCGCGGGAGCGAGCCCGACACCCTGATCTACGCCTGCCACTCGGTGAAGTCCGCTCCGCTCCAGCGCATCGTCTACGAGCTCTACCGTGACGAGGTGGCTTACCGCGAGCACCAGAGCCAGCCCCACGTGGAGCGGTTCGTCGCCGAGCGGCAGGGCATGGTGCTCGCCACCAACGTCATCGAGCTCAACGTGAACGCCGCGAAGGTGATCCCGCTGCCGACGGCCTTCAGGATCTGAGCGCGGCGCGCAGGCGGGCCTCGTCGACGCGCCAGAAGTCGTGCTGGACGCCGTCGACGAGGACCACCGGGATCATCTCCCAGTACTTCGCGTGGTCCTCCTCGGAGGCGGTGATGTCACGCTCCTCCCAGGGGACGCCCAGCTCCGCGGCGACCCGCTCGACGACGGCCCGCGCGTCGTCGCACAGGTGACATCCGGGCTTGCCGAGCAGCGTGATGCGGTGATCCTGCGGTGCCATGCGATCACGCTAACCGATCCCGCCGCGGACCCGCCCACCCTCACCGCGGGAGGGACCCGTCGTTCTCATCTCCCGGTGGGACACCCCCGGGCCGCGACGCGCAGCGTCGCCATGTGACTGTCGGCTTGGCCACACCGGGCACTCCCACTTTGTGCATCGGTTCACAAAGGGACTAACCTGGATGACAGTGGCCTCATCTCGTCATCCGTCGCGTCCGGGCCGCGCCGGCCGCCTGTCCCCCTGGAGCTCCGGCACGTGATCCGCCGTCCGTCCCAACCTCGTGAGCGTGGCATACCCGAGGCGACCGTCGCCCGGCTGCCGCTCTACCTGCGGGCGCTCAACGGCATGGCCGAGCGGGGACTGGCGACCGTGAGCTCGGAGGACCTGGCCGCCGCCGCCGGGGTGAACTCGGCGAAGCTGCGCAAGGACCTGTCGCACCTGGGCTCCTACGGCACGCGCGGGGTCGGCTACGACGTCGAATACCTCATCTACCAGATCTCCCGCGAGCTGGGCCTGACCCAGGACTGGGCCGTCGCCATCGTCGGGGTCGGCAACCTCGGCCGGGCGCTCGCCAACTACGGGGGTTTCGTCTCCCGCGGGTTCCGGGTCGCCGCGCTCCTGGACGCCGACCCCGAAGTGGTGGGCGACCACATCGCGGGGTTGAATGTGGAGCACATCGACGAGCTGGAAGCCGTGATCAGGCGGCGGGGAGTGTCGATCGTGGTGCTCGCGACGCCGGCCGCGGCCGCCCAGCAGGTGGCCGACAGGGTCGTCGCCGCGGGGGTAACCAGCATCTTGAACTTCGCCCCCGTCGTGCTTTCCGTGCCTGAAGGGGTCGATATCCGTAAGGTCGACCTGTCGATCGAACTGCAGATCCTCGCGTTCCACGAGCAGCGCAAGATGGATCGGATGACTGGGGGGCCCGCGATGGCCGAGGAATGGCCCGAGGCGGTGGACCTGTGATTTCACAGAGGACGAGAGAGTGCCGCCGCGGGCGGGACCTGGCCGGCCGGTACGGCGCGCCCGCGGGCGCGGACCGGCCGTCGTCGCGGGGGAGGCGCCCATGAGCGTCCTCGTCGTCGGCCTGAGCCACCGGACGGCGCCCGTGGCGCTCCTGGAGCGGGTGTCCGTCTCCGGGGACGCGCTGGCCAAGCTGCTCCACGACGTCCAGCGAAGCGACTGCGTCGCGGAGGCCGTGATCATCTCGACCTGCAACCGGGTCGAGGTCTACGCCGTCGTGGACCGGTTCCACGCCGTGGTGAGCGAGGTCACCGCGCTGCTGTCCGTGCACTCCGGCGTGCCCGTGGAGCAGCTCGTCGCCCATCTGTACGTGCACTACGAGGACCGGGCCGTCGAGCACCTGTTCTCGGTCGCCGCGGGCCTGGACTCGATGGTGGTCGGCGAGGGGCAGATCCTCGGCCAGGTCCGCCAGGCGCTCAGGCTCGCCCAGGACGAGGGCACCCTCGGTCCGACGCTCAACGAGCTCGTCCAGCAGGCGCTGCGCGTGGGCAAGCGCTCGCACGCCGAGACGGGCATCGACCGCGCGGGCGCGTCCCTCGTCGGCGTGGGGCTGAGCCTCGCCGAACGCGCCCTCGGCCCGCTCGAAGGGCTGCGCGCCCTGGTGGTCGGCGCCGGCTCGATGAGCGCCCTGTCCGCCGCGACCCTCCAGCGGGTGGGCGTGACCGACATCGTGGTGGTCAACCGGACCCACGAGCGCGCCGTACGGCTGGCGCAGACGGTCGGCGGCCGGGCCGCGGGCTTCGGCGACCTGGCCGCCGAGCTCGCCGGGGCCGACCTGGTCGTCTCCTGCACCGGGGCCACCGACGTGGTCGTCACCGCCGACATGGTGACCCCCCGGCGGATGTTCCTGCTGGACCTCGCGCTCCCCCATGACGTGGACCCCGCCGTACGGCGGCTGCCCGGCGTCACGCTCGTCGACCTGGAGTCCATGCAGAACGGCGAGATCGCCGGCGTCGACGACGGCGGCCGGGCCGAGTCGGTCGCCGCGGTGCGCGGGATCGTCGCCGAGGAGGTCACGGCCTACCTGAGCGCCGAGCGGGCCGCGCGCGTGACGCCGACCGTGGTCGCGCTGCGCAGCAAGGCGGCAGACGTGGTGGAGGCGGAGCTCGGGCGGCTCGCCTCCCGCGTGCCGGAGATCGAGGGCCGCGTCCGCGACGAGGTCGCGCAGACGGTCAGGCGCGTGGTCGACAAGCTGCTCCACGAGCCCACCGTGCGTGTCAAACAGCTCGCGGCGTCGTCGGCGGGCGATCATTATGCGGAAGCGTTGCGTGAGCTGTTCAACCTGGACCCGAAGGTGCCCGACGCGGTGAGACGCGTCGAGGCGATCGACATGGAGGTGGACCGATGACGGGGCCCCTGAGACTGGGGACGCGTCGGAGCCCATGGCGACGACGCAGTCCGGGCTGGTGGGCGCGCGGCTGACCGAGCTGACCGGCCGCGCCGTCGAGCTCGTCGGCGTCACCACCTTCGGTGACGTGACCAAGGGCGACCTGGCCCAGATGGGCGGGACCGGGGTCTTCGTCAGCGCGCTGCGCGACAAGCTGATCGACGGCGAGGTCGACTTCGCGGTGCACTCGCTGAAGGACCTGCCCACGACCCCCGACCCGCGCATCGCGCTGGTCGCGATCCCGCCGCGCGACGATCACCGCGACGCGCTGGTCGCCGGCGCGAAGCTGGCCGACCTGCCGCCGGGCGCGAAGGTCGGGACCGGTTCGCCGCGCCGGATCGCCCAGCTCCGGGCGCTCCGTCCCGACCTGGAGTACGTCTCGATCCGCGGCAACGCCGACACCCGGATCGGCAAGGTCGCCTCCGGCGAGCTGCAGGGCGTCGTGCTGGCCGCGGCGGGGCTCCGCCGGCTGGGCCGGGAGGCCGAGATCGCACAGTTCTTCGAGGTCGACGAGATGCTCCCCGCCCCCGGGCAGGGCGCGCTGGCCGTGGAGGTCCGGGCCGACCGGGCCGACCTGGTCGAGCTGCTGAGCGTGCTCGACGACGCCGCCACGCGCGCCGCCGTGACCGCCGAGCGGGCCGTGCTGAACGCCCTGGAGGCGGGGTGCGCCGCTCCGGTGGGTGCGCATTCGGTCGTGACCGGGCAGGATCTGAACCTGACCGCGGCCGTCATCGCCATCGATGGCGGACGCGCGGTCCGCAAGTCCACCGCCGGTTCCTCTTCGACGGCCATGGATCTCGGTCGCGCCCTCGCGACCGAGATGATCGCCGAAGGGGCCGGCACGTTGATGGGGGAGCAGCCGCAGTGAGCTCCGGAAGCACCACCTTCGAGCACCCGGCCGGTTTCGTCGCCTTCGTGGGCGCCGGGCCCGGCGACGAGGGCCTGCTCACGTTGCGCGGGGCGGACCTGCTCTCCCGGGCCGACGCCGTCGTGCTCGACCCGGAGGCGTACGGCCCGCTCCTGCGCCACTGCCGGGAGGGCGTCGAGGTCGTCGACGTCGCGGAGGAGGGCGCGCCCGTCAAGGCCGTCGCCGCTGCCAAGGCCGGGCGGGGCGTCGTCCGGCTCTGCGCGGGCGACCCGATGTTCTTCTCCTCGATCACCGACGAGGTCGCGGCGTGCGCGGCGGCGGAGGTGGACTTCGAGATCGTGCCGGGCGTCCCCCCGGCGACGGCGGTGCTCACCTACGCGGGCATCCCCGCCGCGGTGTCGGTGCCCGAGTTCCGCGTCGTGGACGCGACCATGGTCGGCGACTGGGCCGCGCACGCGGCGAGCGCCGGCACGCTGGTGATCTACAACGGGATCTCCGAGGCCGTCGCGATCGGCAAGGCGCTGATCGCCGCGGGCCGCCCGGACTCGACGCCGGTCGCGATCAGTAGCGCGGGCACCACCACCGAGCAGTACACCGTGGTGACCAGCCTGGGGCGGATCGGGCCGGACCTCAAGCACGCCGGGATGACCGAGCCCGCGCTGATCGTGGTCGGCGAGGCGGTCGGCATGCGCGACCGGCTCTCGTGGTTCGAGACCAAGCCGCTGTTCGGCTGGCGGGTGCTCGTCCCCCGGACCAAGGAGCAGTCCGCCGGGCTGGTCGAGCAGCTGCGCTCCTACGGCGCGGTGCCCGAGGAGGTGCCGACGATCTCCGTCGAGCCGCCCCGTACCCCGCAGCAGATGGACCGGGCGATCAAGGGCCTGGTCACCGGCCGCTACGAGTGGGTGGCGTTCACCAGCGCGAACGCGGTCAAGGCGGTGCGCGAGAAGTTCGAGGAGTACGGCCTGGACGCCCGCGCCTTCGCCGGGCTGAAGGTCGCCGCGGTGGGCGAGGCCACCGCGCGGGCCCTGGTGGAGTTCGGGGTGAAGCCCGACCTGACGCCGACCGGCGAGCAGTCCTCGGAGGGCCTGGTGGACGAGTGGCCGCCGTACGACTCCATGCTCGACCCGATCAACAGGGTCCTGCTGCCGCGGGCCGACATCGCCACCGAGACGCTGGTCGCGGGCCTGACCGAGCTGGGCTGGGAGTGCGACGACGTCACCGCCTACCGGACCGTGCGGGCGGCGCCGCCGCCCGCCCCGATCCGGGAGGCCATCAAGGGCGGCGGGTTCGACGCGGTGCTGTTCACCTCCTCCAGTACGGTGCGCAACCTGGTGGGCATCGCCGGCAAGCCGCACAACGTCACGGTCATCGCCGCGATCGGTCCGCAGACCGCCAAGACGGCGGAGGAGTTCGGTCTGCGGGTCGACGTCATGGCCGACACGGCGTCGGCCTCGGCGCTGGCGTCGGGGCTGGCGGAGTATGGTGCGAAGCTCCGCCAGGCCGCCCTCGCGGCCGGGGAGGTCCCGCGTAGGCCCTCCCAGACCCGGCGGGGGGCCCGGCGGCGTCCCAAGTGAGCCCCGGGTGAGCGCCGGGCGGACGGCGTAGCCTGAAGAGAACGCCGTGGGCGCCGGAGGTGCGGCGTCCTCGGCGCGCCCGCAAGAGAACGCCGTTCCGGCGGGACAACCGAACAGTGAGCAGACCGAAACGGTCCTCCGGCCGATGACACCCCGTGGCCGGGGGAGGGAGAGACCATGACCGCCCAGTTCCCCGCCGCGCGTCCGCGCAGGCTCCGCCGTACGTCGCCGATGCGCCGGATGGTGGCCGGGACCAGGCTGCACCCGGCCGAGCTGGTCCTGCCGATGTTCGTGAAGGAGGGCATCGACGAGCCGAACCCGATCGGCTCGATGCCCGGGGTGTTCCAGCACACCCGCGACTCGCTGCGCAAGGCCGCCCACGAGGCGGCCGAGGCGGGGGTCGGCGGGCTGATCCTGTTCGGGATCCCCGCGGTGAAGGACGCCCGCGGCTCGGCGGGTGACGACCCGGACGGGATCGTCCAGCAGGGGGTCGCCGACCTGGTCGCCGAGGTCGGCGACGCGATGGTCGTGATGACGGACACCTGCCTGGACGAGTTCACCGACCACGGGCACTGCGGCGTGCTGACGGCCGGCGGCGAGGTCGACAACGACGCCACCCTGGAGCGCTACGCGGCCGTCGCGGTGGCCCAGGCGCGGGCCGGCTCGCAGGTCATCGCGCCGAGCGGGATGATGGACGGCCAGGTCGCCGCCATCCGCGCCGCGCTGGACGCCGAGGGCTTCGAGCAGGTCCCGATCCTGGCCTACTCCGCCAAGTACGCCTCGGCGTTCTACGGCCCGTTCCGGGAGGCGGCCGAGTGCGCGCCGCAGTTCGGCGACCGCAACGCCTACCAGCAGGACCCTGCGGGCCCGGTCGGCGAGGCGCTGCGGGAGGTCCGGATGGACCTGGCCGAGGGCGCCGACGCGGTGATGGTCAAGCCGGCCCTGCTCTACCTCGACATCCTGCGCCAGGTGCGCGACGAGGTGGACGTCCCGGTGGCGGCCTACCAGATCAGCGGTGAGTACGCCATGATCGAGGCCGCGGCGGCGAACGGCTGGATCGACCGGGACCGGGCGATCATGGAGTCGCTGGTCGCGATCCGCCGGGCCGGGGCTGACATGATCCTCACCTACTGGGCGACCGAGGCGGCCCGCCGGTTGTGACATGGCGACGCTGCGCGTCGGGCTGAGATCCTTGGCACATGCCCAGAACTGGGGGTTTGCCGCTGAGCGGTGAGAACGGTGCGTTAGAGTTCGAGAACCGGTGCGGATGTGTCCCAGGTGGCGTAGACCCTGCTGAATGCCTTTCTTGTAAACCAGAATGTGGATATGTCGTCGCATCCGGGTATGGCGCGGGGCTCGCGGACAACGGAGGACACCATGGTGGGGGTATCACTGGCGCGGCGCGGTAAGCGGCGGAGCCATCCGAAGCAGCAGATGGTCAAATCCGCGCTGGAGTACGCCGCGCTCGGCTGGGCGAGCTGTACGGGCGCCCGCCCGCTCCAGGGCGGGTCGCGTGCCTGCTCCTGCGACCGCATCGGCTGTCCCGACCCCGGAAGCCATCCGCTCTCGCGCGCCTGGCAGATGCAGGCCACCACCGACCCCGCATTGCTGTCCCACTGGTGGAGCGCCGACCCCGAGGCCAACATCATCCTGCCCACGGGACGCGTCTTCGACGTCTTCGACGTACCGCGCGAGGCGGGTCTGACGACCCTCGCCGCCATGGACGCCGCAGGGGCGGTACCCGGCCCGGTCGCCGAGAACGGCGATCGGGTGCTGTTCTATGTGGCCACCCGCAACATCTCCGAGGACGAGGACGAGTGGTGGTCCTGCCCCCTCGACTACGGGCCCTCGACCATCGAGGAGATGCCGGGTCTGCGCTGGCACTGCCGTGACAGCTACGTCGTCGCCCCGCCCTCCACGCTGCCCTCCGGCGGCTGCGCCTCCTGGCTGCGCGCCCCGGACGGCGGACCGCTGCCCGACCCGCTCCGCGTCCTCGACCGGCTCGCCGACGCCTGCGAGTAGTCTCCCGGCGACCGCGACCGCGACCGCGACCGCCCCGCCCGAGCCCCGGCGCGACGGCCCGAGCCCCCGGGTGACGGCCGGACGGAGGACCGGCTCGCTCGATCCGGCTCCGAGCCCGGCCCCACGGGCCCTTAGGCTGGGACGGTGAGCCGTACTGAGAACTCCGAGGACCTGTTCGCCCGCGCCCGCGAGATCGTCCCGGGAGGCGTCAACTCCCCGGTCCGCGCCTTCGGCGCCGTCGGCGGCACGCCCCGCTTCATGGCCTCCGGCCAGGGACCGTACATCACCGACGTCGACGGCAACCGCTACGTCGACCTGGTCTGCTCCTGGGGGCCGATGATCCTCGGGCACCGCCACCCGGCCGTGGTCGAGGCCCTGCAGGAGGCCCTCGCGGCCGGCACCTCGTTCGGCACGGCGACGCCCGGCGAGGTCGAGCTCGCCGAGGAGATCGTCGCCCGGATCGCGCCCGTGGAGAAGGTCCGGCTGGTCAGCTCGGGCACCGAGGCCACCATGTCGGCCGTACGGCTGGCCCGCGGCTTCACCGGCCGCTCCAAGGTCGTGAAGTTCGCCGGCTGCTACCACGGCCACGTGGACGCCCTGCTCGCCTCGGCCGGCTCCGGCCTGGTCACCTTCGGGCTGCCCGACACCCCCGGCGTGACCGGCGCCTCGGCCGCCGACACCGTGGTCCTGCCGTACAACTCCGCCGAGGCGGTGGCCGAGGCGTTCGCCGCGTTCGGCGACGAGATCGCCTGTGTGATCACCGAGGCCTGCCCGGCGAACATGGGGGTCGTCCCGCCGCTGGACGGGTTCAACACCCGGCTCCGCGAGCTGTGCACCGCGCACGGCGCGCTGCTCATCGTCGACGAGGTGCTCACCGGCTTCCGCGTCTCGGGGGCCGGATGGTACGGCCTCGACCCGGTGGACGCCGACCTGATGACCTTCGGCAAGGTCATGGGCGGCGGCCTGCCCGCGGCCGCGTTCGGCGGCCGCGCCGACGTGATGGCCCACCTCGCCCCGGAGGGGCCGGTCTACCAGGCCGGCACGCTGTCCGGTAACCCGCTGGCCTGCGCCGCGGGCCTGGCCACCCTGCGCGCCTGCGACGACGACGTCTACGACCGGGTCGACGCCGCGGCGCTGGTCGTCGGCCGCG
>NZ_CDRNDK010000196.1:0-11024 GCF_977012225.1 Planomonospora algeriensis
CCTCCCCATGAAGCCCGCCGGGCCCGCCGGGACCACCTACGCGCAGCCCCCCGCCCCGCCGATGGAGCCGCAGGCCCCCGCTCCGCAGCCGTGGGACTCCGGGCCGATGCCGGCGGTCCCCGCGCAGGGGCAGGGCCCGCTCTCCGGCCCCGGCTTCACCTCGCAGGAGGACGCCGAGACCGCCCGGGCGAACGGGATGGGCGGTGATCCCCTCGGCCCCGGCGACCTGCGCAACGAGTCGTTCGAGTACGAACTGCTGACCCCCGGCGGCCCGCCGAGCTCGCCGGACCTCATGCCGCCTCCGGCGCCCGAACCGGAGTCGCGGCCGCTGGTCCACGGCGTGGACTGCAAGAACGACCACTTCAACGACCCGCGGGTGCCCTACTGCGCGGTCTGCGGCATCGCCCTGGTGCAGCGCACGCTCGTCCCCTACAAGGGGCCGCGCCCGCCGCTGGGCGTGCTCCTGCTGGACGACGGGATGACGCTGCGCCTGGACGCCGACTACCTGCTCGGCCGCGACCCGGAGCGGGCTCCGGAGGTCGCCGACGGCTCGGTCCGCCCGGCCAAGGTCACCAGCCCCGACGGCTCGGTCTCCCGCCGCCACCTGCGGGTGGCGCTGGACGGCTGGGACGTCAACCTGATCGACCTGGGCTCGGTGAACGGGACCCAGATCCAGCCGCCCGGGGACCCGAACTTCTACGACATCCCGCCGAACGAGCCGGTCACGATCATGCCCGGCACGACCGTGCGCATCGGCGTCTCGCGCACCATGCGCTACGAGTCGCACCGCAACCGGTAGGCGGAGCGCCGCTCTCGGCCGCGTCGGCCGGAGCGCCGCTTTCAGCCGCGCCGCCGGAGCACCGCTCTCAGCCCTGCGCCGCCGGAGCGCGCAGGCCGAGACGGCGGCGGCCCAGTCGACCGGGTCGGGGTCCTGCTCGGCCCGGACCAGCAGGTGCGCGCCGTCCGGTACGGTCCCCGTGTCGGGGGCCACGACCAGCGCGCCGGGCGGGACCTCGCCCGCGGTGGCCGCCACCCCGAGCCTGGACAGCCGCTGGGCCAGCGCGGCGCCCGCCCGCCCCCGGAGACGACCAGCGGGCGGTCGTGCAGCACCGCCAGGACGAGCGCCACGTGGGCCGCGGCGTCGGATCCGCCGGAGTCGCGGTGGAGCGCGACCGGCCCGGTCCCGAAACCGGCGAGCTCCGGTTCGCCGGGGGAGAGCACCGTCACCACCCGGCACGTCGCGGCGGCGTGCACCTCGGCGTAGCCCGGGACGCCCGCCGGCAGCACCAGCAGGTCCGGCCGGGCCCCGGACACCACCTCGGGCAGTTCGGCGGCCGCGTCGGAGGCGAACCGGCTCATCACCCTCGGCTCCGCGCCCCGCGTGCGGACGGCGGCGGCCAGCGCCTCCAGATCGTGGAGGACCTCGGCCATCTCGGCGAGTTCGGACGACAGCCCGGTGCCGACCTCCAGCCGCTCCCGGGGGTAGGGGCGCAGGTGGGTCAGGGCCACCTCGGAGGGCGCGGCGGACCGCGCCAGGGTGGCGGCCAGGTCCGCGAGCGGGCCCTGCTCGCCCGGCGGGTCGGGGACGACGGCCAGCACCCGGTGCGCGGCCGTCTCCCCGAGCGCGGCGCGTTCGGCCTCGGCGATGTCGCGGGCGACGCGCCGGTCGGAGTAGACCCGCCGCAGCAGCGGACCGGTCATCCCGGTGGTGACCAGCGCCATCACCACCATCAGCGAGTACAGCTCGTTGTCGAGCACGCCCTTCTGCAGGCCGACGGTGAGGATGACGATCTCGGTCAGCCCCCGGGTGTTCAGCAGGGTGGCCAGCGCCCACGACTGCCGTCCGGGCACCCCCGCGGCCCGCGCCGCGGCGTACGAGCCCAGCAGCTTGCCGCCGATCGCCACCACCAGGATCGCGGCCAGCGTGCCGAGGCTGGACAGGTCCAGCTCCCGCAGGTTCACGTTGAGCCCGGCCACCACGAAGAACACCGGCAGCAGCAGCAGGACGGCGAGCTGCTCCAGCCGCTCCAGGATCTCGTGGTTGAGCCGCTCGGCCCCCTCGCGCGGCATCACCGCACCGAACAGGAACGCCCCGAAGATGAAGTGCACGTGCATCCACTCGGTCGCCCAGGCCGAGCCGATCAGCCCCAGGAGCACCACCGAGAGCAGGCCGGGCGTCAGCCGCCCCGCCCGCTCGTAGGCGGGCACCAGCCGGGCCAGCAGCGGCCGGACCACCAGGAACACGACCAGCGCGTACGGCAGCGCGAGCAGGACCTTCCACTGCCCCTCCGCGTCCCCGGCCCCGGCGACGGCCACCACCACGGCGAGCACGGTCCAGGCGAGCACGTCGATCACGGCGGCGGCCGCCAGCGACAGGCCGCCGAGCGTGATGCGCTGCATCCCGCGGTCGGTCAGGACGCGGGCCAGCACGGGGAAGGCGGTGGCCGCCATCGCCGCGCCCATGAACAGCACGAACGGCAGGGTCTTGTCCCCGCCGACGTGGTCGGACGCGAGGGCGAGCGCGAGCGCGCAGCCCAGCACGAACGGCAGCACCGTGGAGCCGAGCGCGACGGTGACCGCGATCCGGCCCTTGCCCCGGACCAGCTTCTGGTCCAGCTCCAGGCCGACGACGAACATGAACAGCACCAGCCCGACGTTGGCCAGGGCCTGCAGCGGGGGCTTCATCTCCGGGCCGAACAGCTCGTCGCCCAGGAGCGGGCCGAGCAGGGTGGGGCCGAGCAGGATGCCCGCCAGGATCTCGCCGACGACCGGGGGCTGGCCGAGCCGTCTGGCCAGGGCGCCCAGAAGTCTCGCGGCGGCCAGGACGATCACCAGGTCGAGCAGGAGGAGGTCCATGTGGAGCACAGGCGAGCACGCTTCCCGTAAGTAATGAAAAGCCCCGACAATGACCAGGGCGACGTTACCGTCTGCGGGAGGTCGCCGCGAGGGTCGCGCGAGGTGTGGCACGGAGGGGAGACAGCGGTGGAAGGCATCGCCGACTACGAGTTCGTCCGTTCGCTGGGAGCGGGCAACCACGGCGAGTTCTATCTCGCCAGGAGGCCGGCGCGGCTGCCGGTGGAGGCCGAGTTCGTCGCGGTGAAGGTGCTGGGGGGCACCGGGGCCGACGCGTTCCGGCGGGCCACCCGTGAGCTGAAGGCGTTCGCCGCGGTGCGCTCGCCGTACCTGGTGACGCTCTACGACGCGGGCCAGCAGGGCGGGGTGTTCTACTACTCGATGGAGTACCTGCCCGGCGGGTCGCTGGGCCGCCCCGCCGAGCCGCCCTCCAGGGACCGGGCGCTGCGCGCCGTCGCCTGCGTCGCGCACGCCGCGCAGGCGCTGCACGAGGAGGGGATCGTGCACCGGGACATCACCCCCGGCAACGTGCTCCTCACCGACCTCGGCGGGAAGCTGTCCGACCTGGGCCTGTCGCAGGTGCTGGCGCCGGGCGCGACGGTGACCGGGATGGGCGGGATCGGGTCGGTGGAGTTCACCGACCCGGCGCTGCTGCGGGGGGACAGGCCCACGCCGGCCGGGGACGTCTGGTCGCTCGGCGCGACGCTGCACTGGGCGGCGACCGGCACCGGGCTCTACGGCGAGCTGCCCGTCCACGACCCGCTGCTGACCCTGCGGAAGATCAACGCCACGCCGCCGTCGGTCCGCGGCGACCTGGAGCCGGAGCTGGCCGACCTGGTGGGCTCCTGTATCGGGGACGCGGCCAAGCGGCCCACGGCCAGGGGAGTGGCCGACCGCCTCTACGCGCTGATCTCCTGAGTCCGGATCCGTTGACAACGCGTCCGGGGGGCCGTCTATCATCCGCTCAGGCGCGCAAAACATGAGGAGGGCTCGCCATGGCCGTCGTCACTCTCGGGGTGCACATCGTGGACGTGCTGGCCCGGCCGGTGGAGTCCATCCCCGCGGGGCAGGACACCCACCTGCTGGAGCAGATCCGCATCACCGCGGCCGGCGCGGCGGCCGGCACCGCCGTCGACCTGGCGAAGCTGGGCGTCCCGGTCGCCTCCGCCGGCGCCGTCGGCGACGACGAGCTGGGCGACTTCCTGCTGATGGTGATGGGGCGGCACGGGGTGGACGTGACCGGGATCGTCCGCAGGCCCGGCGAGCAGACCGCCGCCTCGATCCTGCCGATCCGCCCGGACGGCGGACGCCCGTCCTTCCACGTGCCCGGCGCCAACCTGGGCCTGTCGACGGCCGACGTGGACCCGGAGCGGCTGCGGGCGGCCCGGGTCCTGCATCTAGGCGGCATGGACGTGACCTGGGGCCTGCACGACCCCGCCTTCTTCGCGCTGCTGGACGAGGCGCGGGCGGCGGGGACGGTCGTCACCATGGACCTGCTGTCCAACATGCCCGACCTGGTGCTCGGTGCGAAGGCCTTCCTGCCGCACGTCGACTACGTCCTGCCCAACGAGGAGCAGGCGCTGATGATGAGCGGCCGGGCCGGCGCGGAGGAGGCCGCCGCCGCGCTGCTGGCCGAGGGGCCGCGCGGGGTGCTGGTCACGCTGGGCGGAGAGGGCAGCCTGGTGGCCACCGCCTCGGAGACCGTACGGCTGCCCGCGCTCGACGTCGCGGTGGTCGACACCACCGGCTGCGGCGACGCCTACTGCGCCGGGTTCATCGCGGGGCTGGCCGGCGGGCGCGACGTTCTCGACGCCGCCCGGCTCGGCACCGAGGTCGCCGCCCGGGTCGCCGGCGGCCTGGGCTCCGACGCGGGCCTCGACGACCTCGCCGGCCTCGACCTGCCCCGGCTCTGAAGCGAAAGGGATGTCTGCTGAGATGTCGATCGACGCGAAACTCCGTGAACGGGCCGCCCGGGTCGTGCCCGGCGGCATGTACGGCCACCTCAACGCGGCCCTGCACGGTCCGGAGTACCCGCAGTTCTTCGTGCGCGGCGAGGGCTGCCGCCAGTACGACGCCGACGGCCGCGAGTACGTCGACCTGATGTGCTCCTGGGGGCCCATCATCCTGGGCCACCGCCACCCGGCCGTGGAGGCCGCGGTGGCGGCCCGGCTCGCCGAGGGCGACTGCCTCAACGGCCCCGGCCCGGTCTACGTGGAGCTCGCCGAGCTGATGGTGGAGACCATCCCGCAGGCCGACTGGGTGATGTTCTCCAAGAACGGCACCGACGCCACCACCCAGGCCCTGATGGTCGCCCGCGCGGCCACCGGCCGGGCCAAGGTCCTCGTCGCCCACGGCTCCTACCACGGGGCCGACCCCTGGTGCACGCCGAGCACGGCGGGCACCACCCCCGCCGACCGGGCCGACCTGGTCGAGTACGCCTACAACGACCTGGCCAGCGCCGAGGCCGCCGCGGCCCGGGCCGAGGGGCCGGCCGGCTCCGACGTCGCCGCGATCATCGTGACGCCGTTCAAGCACGACTCCTTCGAGGACCAGGAGCTCGCCGCACCGGAGTTCGCCCGCGGGCTGCGGGCGCTGGCCGACCGGCTCGGCGCCGCCCTGGTCATCGACGACGTGCGCGGCGGCTGGCGGCTGGACCTCGGCGGCTCCTGGGAACCCCTGGGCGTCCGCCCCGACCTGTACGCCTTCAGCAAGGCCATGGCCAACGGCCACCCGATCGCGGCCGTCACCGGGGTGGACGCCCTGCGCGACGCCGCCCGGACGATCTACTCCACCGGCTCGTTCTGGTTCAACGCCGCCCCGATGGCCGCCGCGAAGGCGACCATCGAGACCCTGCACGCCATAGGCGGCGTCGCGCTGATGGAACGGGCCGGCACCCGGCTGCGGGAGGGGCTGGCCGCGCAGGCCGCCGCCCACGGCTTCACGGTCAACCAGACCGGCCCGGTCCAGATCCCGTGGCTCTCCTTCGAGGGCGACGCCACCCTGGAGAAGGGCATGTTCTGGTCCGCGGCCTGCCTGGAGGAGGGCGTCTACCTCCATCCCTGGCACAACTGGTTCATCTCGGCCGCCCACACCGACGCCGACATCGACCGGGCCCTGCAGGGCACCGACGCGGCGTTCGCCAGGCTCAGGGCGAGGTTCGGCGCGGACTGACCGCCGGCCTCAACCCTCCACCGCGCGGGGCTGCGCCGGGTCCTCCCGGCCGGAGGGGAGCCGGGCGAAGGCGTGCACCGAGCGGAGCATCCGGGTGGCGGCCTCGAATCCCTGGGCCGCCTCCATCGCGCGCCCGGCGGCGGTCGCGAAGCGCACCAGCAGGTCCTCGTCCCGGTGGTCGAAGCGCCGCCCGGCCACCCACAGGCAGGCCTGGCCCCGGGAGGCCAGCGGCACCGGGACGGCCAGGAAGCCGGGTTGCCCCGTCCGCTCCTCCCGGGGCAGCCGGAGCGGGTCGGAGCGGGTCGCCAGCGTCGTGAGCACCGGGCCGTCGCCCAGCCACCGCCGGATCGCCAGCGGGTCGCCGGGCGGCGTGTGAACGTGGACCGGCCGGGCGCTCTCCGCCACCGGGTCGACCTCGACCAGTCCGGCGTAACCGGCCGAGCACACCGCCGCGGCGGCCGCCACCACCTGTTCGACGAGGTGGTCGGCGCCGGGTCCGGCGAAGGCCTCGATCAGGCCGCGCAGGCGGTCTCCGGACCCGCCGTACGGAAGGACGGAGCCGGAGGCCGGCCCGATCTGCTGGATGGTGCTCATCCCTTTCCCCTCTCTTCGTGGAGCCGGGTGCCCGCGCCGAGGTGGCGGGCGGGGTAGCGATTCGGAGTATTACCTCCAGAGCACTGCTTGACCAGCCCTAGATGTCTCATATGGGGTGAATGGGACGGGCGAATCCCCGGTGCCGCCAGGGAGCGCGGTGAGCGCGGTGGTTCCAGGGAGGCGCCGGGCGGCCGTTCGTGAGCGCGCCCGGCCCTCTCACGGGCCCGCCGGGGGTCTCAGGGGCGCAGCCGGTACCACTGGAGATCGTCGTGGCGGCTGCCGTCCGGGGCGGGCAGCAGCCCGTGCAGCAGGGCCTCGCGCGCGAAGCCCGTCTTCTCCAGCACCCGCTGCGAGGCGGTGTTGCCCGGCGCGGTGCCGGCCACGACGCGGGCCACCGGGGTGCGCTCGAAGGCCCAGCCGACCAGCAGCTCCACCGCGCGGGCGGCGAACCCCCGGCCGCGGAACTCCGGCAGCATGCTGTAGCCGACCATGGCCTGGCCCAGCGGCGGGACGATGTTGCCGAGCTGGACGTGCCCGGCGAACGCGCCGTCGGCGGCGTCGCGGATCGCGGCCTCCACCCGGGTGCCCGCGAGCCAGTGCATGCCCGCCTCGCGGCAGAACGCCTCGCTCTCCTCCGGGTCGAGGGGCTCCGGCGGGACGCTGTGCGCCACGGTGTCGGGCAGGTTCCGCAGCGCGTGGTAGTCGTCGGCGTCCTCGGCGGTCAGCGGCGTCAGCCGTACCATGCCGTCGGTCAGCGACCCGCCGGGGAAGGGCGGCAGGTACGGGGAGATCCGCTCGCCGGAGTCGGTGCTGATCCGGGCGAACGACGCCAGGTCGCCGCGGGTGCCGTCGCGCCGGGCCTCGGCCGCGCGCTGGACGCCCTCGTGCCGGAACCCCGAGGCGAGCGCCACCCGCTGGCTGGCCAGGTTCTCCACGTCGGCCAGGAGTTCCATGCGCTCCACCCCGCGCCTGAAGGCCCACTCGGTCAGCGCCCTGGTGGCGGCCGTGGCCACCCCGCGGCCCCGGGCCCAGGGTGCGATCAGGTAGCCGATCTCGCCGTTGCCGCGGGGGTCGAGCGCCTTGAGGCCGATGTTGCCGAGCCACTCGCCGGTGGCGGGATCGGCGACGGCGAAGGAGGCGCCGCCCGCCTCCCAGAGCCGCTCGGCCAGCGTGAGGTACTGGACGGCGTCGTCCCTGCCGTACGGGACGGGCACGGTGGGGATGAACCGTATGATCTCGGGATCGGCGCAGGCGCGGACCATCGGCTCGACGTCGGAGCCGGTGAGCTCGCGCAGGACGACGGGGCCGGCGGGGATCACGTCTCGGGTGAACACCATCCAGTGCTATCAGGTGCCGCCGAGGGGAGGCGAACCGGTTTCCCCGGCGGGTGCGGGGGCCGGACCCAGGGGGCGCCAGGACCGAACCGGCCACGGCCCGCGCGCCGATACCCTTGCGGGCATGGGTTTTCGCAGGCATGGGCCGTTTCAGGCCGGGGATCAGGTTCAGCTCACCGACCCCAAGAACAAGCGCCACACGGTGACGCTGAAGGAGGACGGGGTCTTCCACACGCACAAGGGGTTCATCCCGCACAGTGACCTGATCGGGCAGCCCGAGGGCTCGGTGGTCCGCTCCTCCGGCGGCACGCAGTACCTGGCCTTCCGCCACCTGCTGTCGGACTACACGCTCTCCATGCCGCGCGGCGCGGCGGTGATCTACCCCAAGGACTCCGCGCAGATCGTCGCGATGGCCGATGTCTTCCCGGGCGCCCGCGTGGTCGAGGCCGGCGTGGGCTCCGGCGCCCTGACCTGCTTCCTGCTGCGCGCCGTCGGCCCGGAGGGGAGGGTCACCTCCTACGAGCGCCGCGAGGACTTCGCCGAGGTCGCCACGAAGAACGTGGAGAAGTTCTACGGCGGGCCGATGGACCAGTGGCGCCTGGTCGTGGGCGACTTCGTGGGCTCGCTCGACGAGAGCGACGTCGACCGGATCATCCTGGACATGCTCGCCCCGTGGGAGTGCGTGGACGCGGCGGCCAAGGCTCTCACGCCGGGTGGCGTCATCTGCTGCTACGTGGCGACGACCACCCAGCTCTCCCGCACGGTCGAAACTTTGCGGGAACATGGAAGTTTCACCGAGCCCCACGCGTGGGAGACCCTGGTTCGCGACTGGCACGTCGAAGGGCTCGCCGTACGGCCCGACCACCGGATGGTCGGGCACACCGGTTTCCTCGTCACGGCCCGTCGCATGGCGGACGGGGTGACACCACCACCCCGGCGCAGGCGGCCGGCGAAGGGGGCGTATGGCGAGGAGTCCACGACGACGCCGTGACCCTCACCTCGGCCCCCTCCGTGACGTCCTCCGTGCCCGCGAGCGTGATCTCCGCCACATGACGATTAGGCCACGACGGACGTCGGGCATGACACGGGAGCAGTGTGTCGTGTTCTTATGCTGACAGCACTAAACGCTATATAAGGGATTAATCACCGAGCACTTAATGTAGTCATACGAATACCGCCCGGCCAGGTAACGGACAGCCCCCAGATGGGTAGGGTCTTGAGTAGTCGGTCTCGACTGGGAAGGAGGTGACGGCGTGGCAGCTCGCGACGACGCTGAGGCTCGAGCCGCGCAGCGCGAACGGGAGGTCGCCGACCTCACAACACAGGTCTCCTTCCTGCAGGAGGAGATCACCGCGCTGCGTCGGAAGCTGACGGAGTCTCCCCGGCAGGCCAGGGTCCTCGAAGAGCATCTCCACGAGGCACAGGCGAAACTAGCGGCCGTCACCGGCCAGAACGAGCGTCTGGTCGCGACCATCAAGGAAGCCAGGGACCAGATCGTCGCGCTCAAGGAGGAGGTCGACCGGCTGGCGCAGCCGCCGTCCGGGTTCGGTGTCTTCCTGGAGGCCAGGGACGACGGCACGGTGGAGGTCTTCACCGGCGGGCGAAAGCTCCGCGTGAACGTCAGCCCGGCGGTGGACGCCGAGCAGCTGAAGCGCGGCCAGGAGGTCATGCTCAACGAGGCGCTCAACGTCGTCGAGGCCCTGGGCTTCGAGGACGTCGGCGAGATCGTGATGCTCAAGGAGCTCCTGGAGGACGGCCAGCGCGCGCTGGTCATCTCGCACGCCGACGAGGAGCGGGTGGTGAAGCTGGCCGAGTCGCTGCTCGACCAGCCGATCCGGGCCGGCGACTCCCTGCTGCTGGAGCCGCGCTCGGGCTACGTCTACGAGCGCATCCCCAAGTCCGAGGTCGAGGAGCTCGTCCTGGAGGAGGTGCCCGACATCTCCTACGAGGAGATCGGCGGGCTCATGCGGCAGATCGAGCAGATCAGGGACGCGATCGAGCTGCCCTATCTGCACGCCGACCTCTTCCGCGAGCACAAGCTCCGCCCGCCCAAGGGCGTGCTGCTGTACGGCCCGCCCGGCTGCGGCAAGACGCTCATCGCCAAGGCCGTCGCCAACTCCCTCGCCAAGCAGGTGGCGGAGAAGACCGGCCAGTCCGGCAAGAGCTTCTTCCTCAACATCAAGGGTCCCGAGCTTCTCAACAAGTACGTCGGCGAGACCGAGCGGCACATCCGCCTGGTCTTCCAGCGGGCCCGCGAGAAGGCCTCCGAGGGCACCCCGGTGATCGTGTTCTTCGACGAGATGGACTCGATCTTCCGGACCCGCGGCTCGGGCGTCTCCTCCGACGTCGAGAACACGATCGTCCCCCAGCTCCTGTCCGAGATCGACGGCGTCGAGGGCCTGGAGAACGTCATCGTCATCGGCGCCTCCAACCGCGAGGACATGATCGACCCGGCGATCCTGCGGCCCGGCCGCCTGGACGTCAAGATCAAGATCGAGCGGCCGGACGCCGAGGCGGCCAAGGACATCTTCTCGAAGTACCTCACGGCGGAGCTCCCGCTCCACCCCGAGGACCTCTCCGAGCACGGCGACAGCCGGGAGGGCACCATCGCGGGCATGATCCAGCGGGTGGTCGAGCGGATGTACACCGAGAGTGAGGAGAACCGCTTCCTGGAGGTCACCTACGCCAACGGTGACAAGGAGGTCCTGTACTTCAAGGACTTCAACTCCGGCGCGATGATCCAGAACATCGTCGACCGGGCCAAGAAGATGGCGATCAAGCAGTTCCTCGACTCCGGTCAGAAGGGCCTGCGGATCAGCCACCTGCTGGCCGCCTGCGTGGACGAGTTCTCCGAGAACGAGGACCTGCCCAACACCACCAACCCCGACGACTGGGCCCGCATCTCCGGAAAGAAGGGCGAGCGGATCGTCTACATCCGCACCCTGGTCTCCGGAAAGCAGGGCACCGAGGCCGGCCGGTCCATCGACACGGTGGCCAACACCGGTCAGTACCTCTAGCGGCGCATCCGGTGGAGCGGCGCCCGCGGGCGCGCTCCACCGATCGCCACCGCGG
>NZ_CDRNDK010000197.1:0-11010 GCF_977012225.1 Planomonospora algeriensis
GGCTGGCGCGGTCCGTGCCCAGCACGCGCGACGCCGTCGTGGTCGAGCTCGGCGCCGGGACGGGCCCGGTCAGCGACGCCGTCCAGGCCCGGCTCCGGCCCGGGAGCCGGCACCTCGCCGTCGAGCTCGACCGGGACCTGGCCGAGCACCTGCGGGCCACCCGGCCCCGGATCGACGTCGTCCAGGGTGACGCGGCCGATCTGCGGAGGCTGCTCGACGCGGCGGGCGTCGGCGCCGGCGAGGTGGACGCGGTCGTCAGCGCGCTGCCGTGGACCCTGTTCGACGGGCCCCAGCAGGAGCGGATCCTGGACCAGATCTGCGCCGTGATGCGGCCGGAGGCGGCCTTCGCCACCATCTCCGCGCACCCGTCGAGCCTCTTCCCCGCGGCCGGGGAGTTCCGCCACCGCCTGCACGAGCGGTTCGACGAGATCGTCGCGAGCCGTACGGTGTGGCGGAACGTGCCGCCCGCCCGCGTGCTGGTCTGCCGCCGCCTCCGGCTCCGGGCCCTGCGCTGAGGGGCTGCGCGGCGGACCGGTTCGAGAGGCGCGCGGCGGCCTGCCTCGATGAGGGTGCGGGACGGCCTCTCGCCGGGCGGGTGCGGCGGCCGGAGGTCAGGCGCGTCCCGGGTCCGGGTCCGGGCCCGGGAGGGCGAGCCTGCGGAGGCGGTCCTCGGCGCCCAGGATCCGCAGCGCCCGGACGAGGGGCTCGCGGTGGATCTCCTTCTCGGCCCTGTCGTACATCAGCGTGAGCGCGTCACGCAGCTTGGCGGCCTCCGCGGCCAGGGCCTGCGCGGCGGTGACCCCGGCGTAGGTGTACTCGGCGGAGGCCGGGTTGATCCGGCCCAGGAGTTCGAGGATCCGCAGGTAGTGATCGAGGAAGTCCTGTTCGGCCCGGGTCAGGGCCGGAAGCGGGCGCTCGGGCTGCATCGGTGGCCACTCCTGAGCTCGGTTGCGGGGCCTTGAACCTTCAAACTACTGAGCGGGCGGCAGGGGCGTGACCCGGCGGGTCCCGCCGGCCGCCGTCACCCGGGGTCCCGCCGATGGCACCAGGTGAGCAGCGAGACGGTGCCGTCGCCGCGGTCCCGGACGACGGGCTCGTCGCCGGTGAGGCGGAAGCCCGCGGAGCGCGCGACCGCGGCGCTGGCCTCGTTGCCCGGGGCGATGCGCAGCAGCACGCGCTCCATCGCCAGGGTGTCGTAGGCGTAGCCGGTCATCAGCCGGACGGCCCGGGTCGCCAGGCCCCGCCGCCGGTGCGCGGCGCCGATCGCGTAGCCGAGCTCCGCGTCGCGGTCCTCCGGGGAGGCGCGGAAGAGCAGCACCTCGCCCAGAGGCGCCCCGCCGTCCTCGGTGACCGCCAGCTGGAGGCGGAGACCGGCGGCGCGGCCCTCCCGGGCCCGTGCCAGGTAGGCGCGCGCGGTCTCCAGGGTGAACGGCGAGCGGAGCGGGGTCCACCGGTCCACCTGCGGTTCGTCGAAGAGCGCGGCCATCGCCGGCAGGTCCTCGTCGGTCCAGTCGCGCAGGTGCAGGCCGAGTCCCGACACGGTGACGGAAGGGGCGAACGCGGCACGGGGGAGGTCGGAGGTCGTCATCTGCCTCATTCTGATGCCGCGAGTACGGCATGTCATGACAAGGCTGGCCTGGGAGCTGGTAACCCGGACGAGGACGAGGTTCTGCAGGCGGTGGTGAAGGCATCGCCTCGGGAGGCCGGCCCGGTGCAGAGCGTGTCGCGCAGGGCTCGTACGGCGGCGCGGACCGCCGGGATCTGGTCGGCCTCGCGGGGATGGACCAGGTGCAGGGTCCGGGGGAGCAGCCCGGCGGCCGGGCGGACGGCGACGCCGGGAGCGGTGAAGGCCTCCAGGGCGAGCCGGGGCAGCAGCCCGATGCCCAGACCGCGGGCGATCAGCGACTGGGAGGCGGCCGGGCGGCTGCTCGCCGGAGCGGCCGCGACCCTGCAGGACGGCGGGGCCGAGCTGGTCCTGCTCTGCACGAACACCATGCACCGGGTGGCGGCGGAGGTGGAGGCCGCGCTCACCGTGCCGTTCGTGCACCTCGTCGACGCGACGGCCGAGCGGATCACCGCCGCCGGGCTCACCGCCGTGGGCCTGCTCGGCACCCGGTTCACCATGGAGATGGCGTTCTACCGCGACCGGATGCGCGGGCACGGGATCGAGGTCCTGGTCCCGGACGAGCCCGGCCGCACGCTGGTGCACGACGTCATCTACGAGGAGCTGACCCGGGGGCGGGTGGAGGACGCCTCCCGCGACGCCTACCGGCGGGTCATCGCGGACCTGGCCGCCCGCGGGGCCGAGGGGGTGATCCTCGGCTGCACCGAGATCACCCTGCTCGTCGGCCCCCAGGACAGCCCGGTCCCGGTGTTCGACTCCACCCGCATCCACGTCGAGCGCGCCGTGGACCTGGCCCTGGCCGCGCCGGTCCCGGAGGCCGCCGGCAGGGGCCGGCGGGCGGGGGTCAGTGGGTGGGGTCGATGACGCAGAAGCGGTTGCCCTCGGGGTCGGCGAGGACGACGAAGTCGGGGTCTTCGGGGTAGAGGTCCCAGTCGACCCGCTCGGCGCCGAGGGAGACCAGCCGCTCGACCTCGGCGGCCTGGTCGGCGGTGTCGCGGGCGTAGAGGTCGAGGTGCACGCGCGGGTGCTCCTGCGCGGGCGTCCCGCTGACGTCGAGCGCCACCGCGATCCCGTGGCCGCCGCCGGCCGGGACCAGCACCGTCCAGTCGTCGCCCGCCTCGCCCTCACGGGGCACGTAGCCCAGCGCCCGGGTCCAGAACCCCACCGCGCGCCGCATGTCGCCGACGCCCATCACGACCGTACGGATCTCCAGCATGCCGCCGATTCTGGCAGACCTCCCGGGACCGTACGGCTCCGCGGGAGTGCGGCTTCAGGGTCGAGCGGCTCCGGGACCGCGTCGTGCGGCTCCGCGGCTCCGGGTGAGTACGGCGGGGCCCCGGCGGGACCGGTGCGGTCGCCGGGGCCCGGACCGGGTCAGCGGGCGTGCCAGGCGGCGAGGATCTCGGCCTCGCGGGCCGGGGCGACGGTGGTCTCCACGGAGAAGCCCGCCTCGGCGGCGCGGATCTCGCGCACCGACTGCCGGAAGGGCCGCGGGCTCAGGCCGGCGGCACGGGCGGCGGACGGGTCGGCGGTGTTGATCGAGGTGTCCCCTCCCTCGCCCCAGAGCGGGAGCGAGCGGCCGCCCTGACCGGCGGCGTGCAGGAAGTCCGTGTCCACCCAGGTCAGCGTGGTGCCGGACGGGGCGACCTCGGCCGCGATCCCCTCCAGCATGTCGCCGAAGGTGAACGGCGGGGGCGGGCTGACCGCGTGGAAGGTGCCGCCGTCGCCGCGCTCGATCATGGCGACGGTCCAGGCGGCCATGTCGCGCCCGTCGATCACCTGGATCGGGGCCGACGGGTCGCCGGGGGCCAGGACCTCGCCGCCGCGGGCGAGGCGGTTGACCCAGTAGGTGAAGCGGCCGGTGTAGTCGTACGGGCCGATCACGTAGGTGGGGCGGACGACGAGCGTGCCGGGGCCGAACCGCCCGATCGCGGTCCGCTCGCACAGGACCTTCAGCGGGCCGTACGTCTCGCCCGTCACGGTGTCCGGGACCGGGCCGTCGCCGTCGAGCTCGGCGAGCGGGGAGTCCTCGGTGAAGCCCGGCTTCTGGTCGCGGGCGTAGACGGCCGTGGTGGAGACGAAGGCGTACCGGCCGGTGGAGACGGAGTCGGCCAGGGTCTCGATCTGGGACGGCAGGTAGGCGCTGACGTCGATCGTCGCGTCCCACTCGCGGCCGTCCAGGAGGGCGAGGCCGGTGTCGCGGTCGGCGAGCAGGTGCTCCGCCTGGGGGAAGAGGCCGGGGCCGGTCCGGCCGCGGTGCAGGAGGGAGACGTCGTGCCCGGCCGCCAGCGCGGCCTCGGTGATGTGCCGGCCGACGAACCGGGTGCCGCCGATGATCAGAATGCGCATGTACGGCATCCTTCCTCACCCGGAGCGGATGAGCGGGTCCCGGCCAGGGGGCGGGTCCGTCCGCCCCCTGGTCAGGGCTTCTTTCCTCGGAGGCGGCCGGGGCGCCTTTTCCCATCCGGGGGGAGAACGGGTACGTTGAAGCAGTCGATTGTCTACTTTCGGGGTGGTCCGTTTGACAATCCAGCCCAGGGCCAATCCGGACGGCCCGCCCCGTGCCTCGCTGCCCGACCCGCCGGTCTCCCCCGTCCGGCAGGACTCCCCGCCGGGTCTCGTGATCAACCTGATCGAGCCCCTCTCCGGCCTCGAGGTGATCGGCGAGATCGACCGCACGACCGGGGCGGCGTGGCGGGAGGCACTGGTCGCGGTGGCCTCCAGGGGTGAGGACGTCCACCTCTACCTGGCGGAGCTCAGGTTCATCGATGTCCGGGGAACATGGTTGATCACCGATGTGGCGGGCACCCTCCCTGCCGGCAGACGGATACTCCTACATCACCCGCCCCGCATACTGAAAACCGTACTGACCCTGATCGGATCGGGCAGCCTTCCGGTCGTGGTGGAGAGCCCATGAACATCGCACCGTCCGCAACGGCCGAGCCCTTCGAACATCCGGCGCTCTTCTACCGGGACGCCGACGAATACCTCGCGGGGACCGTGCCCTTCGTCCTGGAGGGACTGGCCGCGGGAGAGCCGGTCGCGGTGGCGGTGCCGGGCAAGAACCTGGAGCTGATCCGCGAGGCGCTGGGCGTGGCGGCGGCGAGGGTGCGGTTGATCGACATGGGCGAGGCCGGACGCAACCCCGGACGCATCATCCCGGGCGTGCTGCGGGCCTTCACCGACCTGCACCCGGGCCGGCGCGTCCGCATCATCGGCGAGCCGATCTGGCCGGGCCGGTCGGCGACCGAATACCCGGCGTGCCTCCAGCACGAGGCGCTGATCAACCTCGCGTTCTCCGGCCGGGACGTCACCATCCTGTGTCCCTACGACCTCGTCGGGCTGCCTCCCGAGGTCATCGAGGACGCGCGGATGACCCATCCCGTCCTCGTGGACGGCTCCGTCGCGTCGGCGAGCGCCCACTACGCGCTGGAGCGCGTCCTGCAGGACTGCAACCGGCCGCTGCCCGCCCCGGAGGGCGCCGCGGTGCTGCGCTACGGCCAGGGCTTCGGCGACGACCCGCTGAGCCGGGTCCGTGCCTTCGCCACCGAGCACGCAGCCAGGATCGGCCTGTCGGGCGAACGCCTGGAGGACCTGCGGCTGATCGCCAGTGAACTGGCGGCCAACAGTCTCGACTACGGCGGCGGTTCGGGGACCCTGCGCGTCTGGCAGGAGGGTGACCGGGTGGTGTTCGACGTCAGCGACGGCGGCCACATCGCCGACCCGCTCGCCGGACGGTGCCCGACCCCGATCCACCAGCTCGGCTCGCGCGGGCTGCTCGTGACGAACCTCCTCAGCGACCTGGTCCGCATCCACACGGACCGGGGCGGCACCACGATCCGCGTGTACTTCGACGTGGACGGGGCCGACCCCCTGGAGCACATCAGAAGCATGGAGACGGAGATCACCGGGGACGCGCCGAGCGCCGAGGACATGACGAACGCCTGACGGGCCCGTCGCCCCCCGCGGCGGTCGTCCCGGGGCTCAGGGAGTGTCGAGCCAGGTGTCCGTCGTGCGGGTCCTGCCGGTGTCGGTGCGGGGCAGGAGCGTGGCCCGCGTCTCCGTCACGGTGAAGCCGGTGACCACGTGGCGGTTGTGCAGCAGGAACCCCACCACTCCCGCGACGGCCTGCACGCTGTCGGGGGCGGCCGTCCGGCCGGTCAGCAGGTAGACGAGCGGGGTGGAGGGCTGGTCGATGGCGAAGCTGCGGCCGTGCCGGTGGACGTCCTGCAGGGTCCTGATGGGGATCGGCCGGGGGGCGGTGAACCACGCGGCGACCTCCCAGGAGGGCACCTCGGAGCCGGGCGCCGACGCCTCCTCGTAGCAGGTCACGCAACCGCGGCGGGCATCCTGCCCGTGGGGGCAGATCCAGGACGCCGCGTCGTTCGGCATGCTGCGCTCAGACATGTGCAGACCGTACCCCGTCGGGAGAGGACGGTCAGGCGCGGCCGGAGGCCTTCTGGCTGCGCCGGGAGAGCGAGTCGATCACCACCGCGGCCAGCAGCACCGCTCCGGTGACCATGAACTGGACCGAGTTGCTCACGCCCTGCAGCGCCATGCCGGAGGAGATCGACTGGATGACCAGCATGCCCAGCAGCGCCGAGTACGCCGTCCCGCGCCCGCCGAACAGGCTGGTGCCGCCGATCACCGCCGCCGCGATGGCCATCATCAGCACGTTGCTCTGGCCGGTCGCCTGACTGGCCGAGGCGATGCGGGAGGCCGCGAAGACGCCGCCGACGGCCGCCATCGCACCGGAGACCATGAACACCGAGACGCGGATCGCGGCCACGTTGATCCCCGCGCGCCGGGCCGCCTCGATGTTGCCGCCGACGGCGAAGACCTTCCGCCCGTAGCGGGTGCGGCGCTGCACGAAGTCGGCGGCGACCACCACCACGAGGAAGATCAGCAGGGCCATCGGCAGTCCCTTGTACTGGTTGAGCACGTGGGCCACGCCGAACACGACGAACGCCAGGACCAGGGTGCGCAGGATGACGTCGGGCATCGTCCGGAAGGGGATGCCCGCGGCGCGACGGCGGGCGTTGCCCAGGACGGAGAAGCCGAAGAATCCGGCCGTGACGAGGCCCGCCAGGCCGTACGCGGCGATGAGCTGGGTGAAGTAGGTGCTGGTGAGGCCGGCGACCAGGCCCTCGTAGGGCAGGTTGATGGTCCCGCTGGGTCCCAGCACCCAGAGCTGGAATCCGGTCCAGGCCAGCATCCCGGCCAGCGTGACCACGAACGACGGCACGCCGAGCTTGGCGAAGAACACGCCGTGGACGAGCCCGAGCAGCGCGGCGACCGCCACGGCCGCGGCGATCGCGGCCAGCGGGTGCCAGCCCTCGTTCACCTGCAGCACGGCCAGCACCGCCGCGCTCGCCCCGCTGACCGCGCCCGCCGCCAGGTCGATCTCCCCGAGCAGCAGCACGAAGACGATGCCGACCGAGATGAGGCCGGTCGCCACGATGTCGATGCTGAGGTTGGACAGGTTCTGCGGGGACAGGAACTGGCTGTTCAGGCTCTGGAAGACGATCCAGATGACGGCCAGGCCGAGGATGACGGGCAGTGAGCCGAGCTCGCCGCCCTTGATCCGGCGCTTGAACTCCTCGACGTATCCGGCCGCGCCCCGCTCCCGGACGAGCAGCCGGGGGTCGAACTGGGCCTCGGCGGCCGGTCCCGCCGGTCCCGCCGGTCCTGCGGGCTCGTCCGCCCTGTGCTTTCCCCTGTCAGGCATCGGGAGCCTCCTCGGCCGGGCCGGTACGGGCCCGGCGGCGCATGACCACGTTGTCGGTCGCCCCGGTGATCGCGGCGATGATCTCCTCCTGGGTGGTCCGCCCGGTGTCGAAGAAGCCGTTGTTGCGGCCCAGGCGCAGTACGGCGACGCGGTCGGCGACCGCCATCACGTCGACCATGTTGTGACTGATCAGGATCACCCCGAGCCCCTGGCCGCGGAGCCGCTCCACCAGGTCGAGGACCTGGGCGGTCTGCTCGACGCCGAGCGCCGCGGTCGGCTCGTCCAGGATGACGATCCTGGGCTCGCCCAGCAGCGACCGGGAGATCGCCACGGTCTGCCGCTGGCCCCCGGACAGGGAGGCGACCGGGATGCGGACGCTGGGGATCCTGATGGAGAGCGTGTGCAGCAGGTCGCGGGAGCGCTTCTCCATCGCGACCTCGTCCAGCACGCCGAGGCGGCCCAGCTCCCGGCCGAGGAACAGGTTGCCGACCACGTCGAGGTTGTCGCAGAGGGCCAGGTCCTGGTAGACGGTCGCGATGCCGAGCGACTGCGCCGCGCCGGGGCTGGTGATCGAGACCGGCCGGCCCTCCCAGCGGATCTCGCCGCTGTCGGCCGGGCCCACGCCCGCGATCACCTTGATGATGGTGGACTTGCCCGCGCCGTTGTCGCCGACCAGGGCGACCACCTCGCCCGCGTGGACGTCGAGGTCGACGCCCGACAGGGCCTGCACGGCGCCGAAGCGCTTGGAGATCCCCTCGACGGCGAGGACCGGCTCGCCGCTCACGGCGGTCATGACAGCCCGGCGTCCTTGCACGCGGCCTGGACGTCGGCGGTGCAGATCTCCTCGACCGTCCAGAAGCCGTCCTTGACCACCGTGTCCTTGATGTTGTCCTTGGTGACCACGATCGGCTGGATGATCAGAGCGGGGATCGGGGAGCCGCTCCCGTTGTCCACGGTCGTGGCGCCCTGCACGGCCGTGCCGGAGCCGAGGTCGAAGGCCAGCCGGGCGGCGTTCTTGGCCTCGGGCTTGATCGGCTTGTAGATGGTCATCGTCTGGGTGCCGAGCAGGATGCGCTGGATGCCGGCGAGCTCGGCGTCCTGGCCGGTCAGCGGCGTGCCCTTGGGCACTCCGGCGTTCTGCATCGCCCGCGCGATGCCGCCGGCCATGCCGTCGTTGGCCGAGTAGATCCCGATGACCTTGTCCGCGCCGAGCGCGGTGAACGCCCCGGCCGCCTGGGTGTTGGCCTGGTCGGGGCTCCAGTCCGGGGTGTCGTACTCCTTGCCGATGTCCACCTGGCCGTCGAGGACGGAGTGGGCGCCCTTCTTGAAGTCGCCCGCGTTCGGGTCGGTGGGCGAACCGTTGATCATCACGATCGGGCCGCGCTTGGGGTCGCCGCCCTGCTTGAGGGCGTTGAGCAGCGCCTCGCCCTGCATCTTGCCGACCTGGACGTTGTCGAAGGAGGTGTAGGCGTCGACCGGGCCCCCGGCGAGCCGGTCGTAGGCGACCACCTTGACGCCCTGCTGCTTGGCCTTCGCCACCGAGGAGGCGATCGCCTTGGCGTCCACCGCGTCGAGGATGAGCACCTTGACGTTGTTGGTGAGCATCGAGTCGACCTGCTGCTGCTGCTGGTTCGGGTCCTGGTTGGCGTTGGCGTAGACGACCTCGCAGGTCGGGCAGAGCGCCGCCACCTCCTCCGTGATGTACGGCCGGTCGAACTTCTCGTAGCGCGCGGTCTTCGACTCCGGCAGCAACAGGCCGATCTTGAAGCTCGACGCTCCGGTGCCGCCCGTGGCGCCGGGGGACGTGCCGGCGGGGGTCATGGTGCCGCCTCCGCCCGCCTCCTTCGCGCTCCCGCAGGCCGCCGTCCCGAACGTCAGGGCGAGCGCGGCGGCGCCCACCACCCATCGAACCGTCTTCACTGGACCCCCCGATCACGCATCGGAACCGATGCCGTCCGTCCACGGTGGCCGTACCCGGGGGAGAAATCGGGATTCGCACTGGAAGCCGACCTTGACGATGACTTGGAGGGGAAGCTGCACGTCAGGGTGGTCCTGGATGGATCAGGGGATGCATGGCGAAGACGGAAAATTAATCGAATATATGAGGTTTGAAATTGTTTCTAGGGGTTTGTGTATGCCGGGAGGGTCCATGGGCAGGGGCCGCGGCAACCGAGGATGCACGACCTTTGGAGGCATCGGTGAACGAGTACCCAACCAGGGCGGGGGAGCGCCCGGCAGAGGGCGGGGAGCTCCGCGAGACGGCCAGAGAGGCCGCGCAGCAGACCAGGTCGGCCGTCGGGGAGGTGGCCGGCACCGCCAAGGAGCAGACGAGAGCGGTGGCCGGAGAGGCCAGGGAGCAGGCGCGCCGCGTGGCGGACCAGCTGCGCGAGCGCGCGAACGAGCAGGCGCGGCAGCAGGGCCGGCGCGCCGCGCAGGGGATCCGGCAGTGGGCCGACGAGCTGGCCTCGGTCGGCGACGCGGTCAAGCCCGACTCCCCGGTCTCCGGGGTGGTGCAGCAGGTCGCCGACGGAGGACGGCGAGCGGCCGACTACCTGGACGAGCACGGCCTGGCCGGCGTGGTGCGGGAGGTCCAGGACTTCGCGCGCCGCCGCCCCGGCGCGTTCCTCGCCGGGGCGCTGGCCGCGGGCTTCCTGGTCGGCCGGATCGCCAAGGCCGCGTCGGACACCGGCGGCCCGACCGGCACCGCCACCGGTACGGCGGGCACATGGAGCGGAGACCGGGACCCGTACGCCGCGGACGGTACCGCGGGCACGTGGAGCGGCGACCGGGACCGTACGCGCGGACGGTACGGCGGGCACGTGGGGCGGTGCGGGCACCGGTGCGTCCGGCTCGCCGACGGCCCCGGTCCCGCCGGTCCCGCCGGTCCCGCCCGCGCCGGTGACGCCGGTCACGCCTCCCGCCGCGTCCGCCGGTCCCGCCGCTTCAGGAGAGGCCGGATCCGAGCCGGGCTTCGGGGAGGAGCGCTTCCCCGGGACCCCCGTCACCCCTCCGCCCACGGGCTGGGAAGGTGATCGGCGATGAGCTCGCCCCTCGAACCCGAGCCGCCCACACTGGGGCAGCTGGTAGGCGAGATCGGGGAGGACCTGTCGACGCTGTTCCGCCAGGAGGTGGAACTGGCCAAGGCCGAGATCCGCCAGGAGGCCGCCAAGGCCGGCAAGGCCGCGGGCCTGCTCGGCGGAGCCGGGTTCGCCGGTTACATGGTCGCCCTGCTGGTGACGCTGGCGATCATGTTCGGTCTCGGCAACGTCATGGACCTGGGCTGGGCCGCGCTCATCGTCGCGGCCCTGTGGGCGGGGGCCGGCGCGGCCCTGTTCACGACCGGCAAGGCCCGGTTGCGGCAGGTGTCGCCCAAACCGGAGCAGACGATCGAAACGCTCAAGGAGGATGCGCGATGGGCGCGGAACCTGACCAGATAAGGGCCGAGATCGCGGCCACCCGGGCGGAGCTGGCGGCGGACGTGGACCGGCTCGCGGACAAGACCAGCCCGGCGCGGATCGTGCAGCGCCGTACCGGCCGGATGCGCCGGCGGATGCAGGTGGTCCGGGAGCGGGTGATGGGCACCCCGGCGCACGCCGCCCACCAGGTGCGGCGGCAGGCCGGGCAGGCCGCTCACGGCGTCCGCGAGACGGCCGCGGGG
>NZ_CDRNDK010000198.1:0-10951 GCF_977012225.1 Planomonospora algeriensis
AGCACCTACACCCTCACCCGTGGCCCAGAACCCTGATTAGCTGCGGAACCCAGGCATCATGGCCAGCACAGCGAGCACAGATCCAGATCCCTCGATGCTCAACCGGGTGATCAGTAGTGTGGAGCCGTGTCGGATGAAGAGACATCACGGCCAAGACCGAAGCCTCGTTCTGAGTGGCGGGACGTGTACGACTTCCTGGAGGAGATCCGGCACCGGCCGGGGATGTGGCTCCGCGGTGGTTCCCTGCGCGACCTGGAAGCGATGCTGATCGGGTATCGAGTCGCGTTGGACGTTCACGGCATCGAGGAACGGTTCGACTTCTGGCCGAGTGGGCCGTTCTCCGAATGGCTCGCCCGTTACGGCCGCTCCAGCGCGCTGGGCTGGGCGGCCGAGATCGAACGCCAGGCGGAACCTGGCACCACGCCGTTGGATTCGTTCTTCGTCTTCCTCGACGAGTACCGGGCCGAACAAGGCCAGGGCGAGGCGGAGGCCACGTAAGGTGCCGCGTTCCGCTCGAACATCCTTCCCGACGCTGCGCTAGATCACGAGGGCGATGCCGTTGTCGGCGAGTTCCTGCGGGGTGAACACGGCGCTGGGGTCGTCGGCGAGTTCGGCGCTGTAGCCGATCTCGTAGTGGTCGGCGGGGGCTTTGACCTCGGTGACCTCGATGGGGCGGCCGTTGTGGTGGGCCATGGTGCGGCGGATGACGAGGACGGCCTCGGCGTAGTCCATGCCCAGGTCGGTGCGTTCGTGTTCATAGGCGATGCGGGAGGTGGTCAGGGTCATCCAGCGGACGGGACCGTGTTCGCGGATGAGGTTCTGGTAGAAGAGGCCGGGGCGCTTGCGGTACTGCTGGAAGCGCTTGGAGTCATCCCAGTCGGGGAGCATGTCGGCGTTGGTGTAGGAGTTGATCTCCAGGCGGGCCGAGGCGCCGTGGATACGGGCGGTGTGGCCGCGGTGCCACATGCTGCGGCGGTGGATGACGGGGTGGCCGGCGCGGACGCCGAGGATGATCGCGGTGTCGCGGTTGGCGGTGATCTTCTCGCCGGTGAAGAGGGCGTCGGGGTCGGTGTCGCGCAGGGCCAGGTCCCAGCCGAAGGCTTGGATGTCGGGGTGGTTGCCGGGGGCGGCCAGGTCGGGCCGGTTCTGGTGGCTGATGAGGAGGACCTGGCGCTCGGGCATGGGGCGGACGAATGAGCCGCGTCCGCGCATGACGTAGGCGAGTCCTTCGGAGACCAGGGTGTCGATGGCCTTGCGGACGGTGGGGCGGGAGACGTCGTAGCGGCGGACGAGTTCGGGTTCGCTGGGCAGGGCGCCGCCGGGCGGGTAGCGGCCGTCGAGGATGGCGGTGCGCAGGTCGCCTGCGATGGTGCGCCAGCGGATGTCTTTGTCCTCGGTGGCTTCCATGGGCGTTTCCTCTCATGAATTGCAGGACTACTTGTACTACAGGTTGCGTGACACGTCGATGTACGGCAACCTGTAGTACAAGCTGAACTACATGCAGGGAGGTGGTTGTCATGAACGAGCACACCGAGCACGACAAGCGCGAGCACCACCCGGAATGGATGATCGACCTCGTCCGGTTGATCAACGATCCCGGGTACGACCGCTGGCGCTCCATGGTCGCCGCGACCGGCGGTTGCGCCCACCCGATCCACCTGGCCGGCGAATCGACCGTGGTGGACACGACGACCGGGGAGGTCCTGCACAGCTACACCACCGCCGACGAGCCGTCCGGGCACCTGCTGGTCGCCTGCGGCAACCGGCGGGCCTCGGTCTGTCCGGCCTGCTCACGGGTCTACCAGGCCGACGCCTTCCAGCTCATCCGGGCGGGCCTGTCCGGCGGCAAGGGCGTCCCCGACACCGTCAGCACCCATCCGCGGGCGTTCGTCACGCTGACCGCACCCTCGTTCGGGCCGGTCCACACCCGCCGGGAGCGCGACGGCACCGTACGGGCCTGCCGCCCCCGCGCACGGGACAAGCTCTGCCCGCACGGCGACCCGGTCGGCTGCCATGCCCGCCACGAGGAGGGAGACGACCGGCTCGGCCAACCGCTGTGCGCCGAGTGCTACGACTACACGGGTGCGGTGCTGTGGCAGGCCCACGCCGGGGCGCTGTGGCACCGCTTCACCCTGGAGGTCCGGCGCACCCTGGCCGCCGAGGCGGGGCTGAGCCGCCGGGAGTTCGGCCGCCGGGTACGGGTCTCGTTCGCCAAGGTCGCCGAGTACCAGCGGCGGGGCCTGGTGCACTTCCACGCCGTGATCCGTCTCGACGGCCCCGGCGGCGGAGCCGATTCGCCTCCGGACTGGGCCGATCACGGCCTGCTCACCCGTGCGATCGCCCCGGCGGTGCGGCACGTCCGGGTGACCTCCCCGCACAGCGGGCTGGGCCAGCGGGAGCTGGTCTGGGGTGATCAGCTCGACGTCCGGCCGATCCTGCTCGACCCGGACACGGGCGGGCTGAGCGAACGGGCGGTGGCGTCCTACATCGCCAAGTACGCCACCAAGGGCGCCGAAGCCTCCGGCACCGTCGATCACCGGCTGTCGTGCCCGGCCTGCAAGGGGCGCGGGCGGCTGGGCCTGGCGGCCTCGTGCGGGCGCTGCCGCGGCACCGGGCTGAAGCCGGGTCTGCATCTGGACGCGTTGCCGGTCACCGAGCACGCCCGGCGGATGATCCGCACCTGCTGGGAGCTGGGCGCCCGTCCGGAGTTCACGGCGCTGCGGCTGCGGCCGTGGGCGCACATGCTGGGCTTTCGGGGTCACTTCTCCAGCAAGAGCCAGCGCTACTCCACCACCTTCGGGGACCTGCGCGGCCTCCGCGCCCGCTACCGGGCCGCCGAAGCACGCGAGCGGCACGGCCTTCCCGCCCTGGATGACGCGACCACGCTCACCCTCGGCCACTGGCGGTTCGCCGGCACCGGCTACACCCCCGGCGAGGCGGTCCTGGCCGAGCACATCCGGCAACGCGTCTTCCTGGCCCGCGCCATCGCGGCGGAACGGGAGGACGGATGACCCCGGCCGGACCGCCCGGCGAACGAAGGCTCTATCCTCCTGGACGTCCTCCGCCTCCTCGGAACCCCCGAACCGCCCGGCGAACGAAGGCTCTATCGCGTCTGCGAGGCCATGCACCTGCTCAGCATGAGCCGCAGCGTGATCTACGAGCAGATCCGATCGGGCCGCCTGCGCTCGATCACCCAGGGCCGCACCCGGCTGATCCCGGCTTCGGCCATCTCCGACTGCATCGACCTACTCGAACAGGAGGCGAAGGCATCATGACCGCACGACGCAGCCGGGGAGACGGCGGCCTGCACTGGGACGAGCAACGGCAACGCTGGATCGCCACGGTGACGGTCGGCTACTCCCCCGCCGGAAAGCGCATCGTCAAGAAGGCCAGCGGCCGGACCAAGACCGAGGCCAAAGACAAGCTCAAGGAGATCATCCGTGACTACGACGACGGCCTCGCCATCGCCCCGGCCAACTACACCGTCGCCGACGCGGTGACGTACTGGCTCCAGCACGGTCTGGGCGGCCGGTCCGAGACCACGGTGAAGATGTACACCACGTTCGCCGACACCCATGTGATCCCGGCTCTGGGCGCGCGCAAGCTGCGTGACCTGTCGGTGGAGGACGTCGACCGGTGGCTTGCGGGGAAGACCACGGATCTCAGCACGCGCTCGCTCAAGCTGATCCACGGCATCCTCAACCGGTCGGTCAAGAGCGCGATGCGCCGCGACAAGGTGAAGCGGAACGTCGTGGACCTCTGCGAGATACCGGAGGGCCGCGAGGGCCGCACCTCCAAGGCGCTCACCCTCGCCCAGGCGACCGCGATCGTCACCGAGGCGGAGCGGGCCGGCGCGCGCATGCGGGCCTACGTCGTGCTCTCCCTGCTCATCGGGGCCCGCACGGAGGAGTTGCGCGCCCTCCTGTGGTCCCACGTCGTCGCCTTCGACGAGGAACGCGAGACGTGGCTGCCGGTCACCGAAGCGGGCTGGGAGCACGAGCAGTTCGCCATCTACGTCTGGCGGTCCGTACGGAAGAAAGGAGACACCAAGACCGTCAAGTCACGCCGTTCCCTCAAGCTCCCCCGGCGGTGCGTCGACGCGCTGCGGGCGCTCCGGGAGGAGCAGGAGAAGACGGGCGGCAGGCAGGCGGAGGCGGGCCTGGTCTTCTGCACCTCCACCGGGACCGCGATGAGCGCGGGCAACGTGCGCCGCGACATGCGGAAGATCATCGAGAGGGCGGGGCTCCGTGGCACCGACTGGACTCCCCGCGAGATGCGGCACAGCTTCGTCTCGCTGCTGTCGGCCTCCGGCGTCCCAATCGAGGACATCTCGCGCCTGGTCGGCCACCGCAACACGGTGGTCACCGAGACCGTCTACCGCAAGCAGATCCGGCCGGTGCTCATGCAGGGCGCGGAGGCCATGGACGACATCTTCAGGAGTTAATCACCCAGTTGGTCACTCACGCCCCGTTTCCATGATCGGAAACGGGGCGTTTTCGCTGGTGGGCACTACTGGGTTCGAACCAGTGACATCTCGCTTGTAAGGCGAGCGCTCTACCGCTGAGCTAAGCGCCCGGGGGACCCCATCGCACAGACGGGATACAACCTTACGGCACGGCAGGGGTTCTCGGCACATCGGGCGACCACGACGCACCCGCCTCCTGCGCCCCGGCCGCGCGCCAGCCGAGCAGCGCCGCGCCGAGCATGCCCGCGGCGACGCCCAGAGCCGCCTTGCGCAGCGGCGGGGCCGTACGGAACGTGAGCCGTTCGCCGAGCCGTACGGCCAGCGGATCGGACAGGAGGGGACCCGCCTCGGCCAAGCCGCCGCCCAGGACGATCGCGGAGGGGTCCAGCAGGAGCGTGTAGGTGGCCAGCGCGAGTGAGAGCGCCTCGACCGCGTCGTCCCAGACCTTCATTGCCAGCGGGTCTCCGGCGGCGGTCAGCGCGGCGACCTCCTCCGCCGTGGCGGGGGACGCCGCGCGGGCCGAGTAGCGGCGGGAGACGGCCGAGGCGGAGGCGTAGGTCTCCAGGCAGCCGATCTGGCCGCAGGCGCACCGCTCCCCCTCCGGGAAGACCGGGATGTGGCCGATCTCGCCGGCCCAGCCGGAGGTCCCGCCGTACGGTCCGCCGCCGATGACCATCGCGCCCGCGATGCCGGTGCCGATGGGCAGGAACAGGAAGTCGGAGAGTTCGCGGCCGGCGCCGAGCACGCTCTCGGCCAGGCCGCCGGTGCGCACGTCGTGGCCGAGCAGGACCGGGACGTCCAACGGGACCAGGTCGGCGGCGGGGACGTCGCGCCAGCCGAGGTTGGCGGCGTAGAGCGCGGTGGCCGTCGCGTCGTCGACGAGCCCGGGTACGGCGATGCCGGCCGCCGCGGGCGCCGTGCCGAACAGTTCCGCGCCGCGGGCGGCGAGGTCGCCGGCGAAGGAGCGGACGACGGCGATCACGTTGTCAGGGCCCAGTCCGGCCCCGGTGGGACGGCGGTCGGTCGCGGCGACCGTGCCGGCGCGGGTGACGATCCCGCCCTTCATCGAGGTGCCGCCGACGTCGACGGCCACCACGTACTCGCTCATCCCGGCCTTTCCCGATCACCGGCGCGGACGCGCCCCTCGCGGGGCAGGACACGTCGCCTGTCCTTTTTGCGGCGACTCACCCTAACCCAGGGCGGGTCAGGCCGGGGAGAACCGTCCGAGCACGCGGTCCAGCGCCGCCGCGACCTCGTCGGCCAGGCCGTCGGGCCGCTCGGGGTCCGCCTGGGGCCGGTCCGCGAGCCGTACGGCGCCGCAGGAGCGGCACTCCACCTCCCCGAGCCGGCAGATGAGCGCGATGGATCCGCATGAGGAGCAGGTGTCCAGATCCAGGTCGTGCACGCGCTGGCAGTCCGGGCAGATGAGCACCTGGGTCTGTCGGCGCACCCCGCGCTTCCAGGGGCTGGCGCCGCGGACCGGGTCGGTCTGCCGGGCCCCGCAGGAGAAGCAGGGCATGATCGCCTCCGAGTGGTCGAGGTCGGCGGAGCCGCGAAGGGTCCGCCGGATAACCGCTTAGGAAAGTTCGGCGAGCACCTTGAGGTACTCGGCGATGTCACGTGCCTCCGGGAGGGGGTTCACCACGCGCCAGCGGACCACGCCCTCGCCGTCGATGGCGAAGGTCCCGCGCAGCGCCGCGCCCTTCTCCTCGTCGAACACACCGTACGCCCGCGCGACCTGCCCGTGCGGCCAGAAGTCGGAGAGCAGTGCGAACCCGTAGCCCTCCTGGTCGGCCCAGGAGCGCAGGGTGAACACCGAGTCGGACGAGACGGCGAGGACCCGGACGTCCTCGGGGACGGCGGGGACGAGTCCGTCCCGCACCGCGGAGAGCTCACCGCGGCAGACGCCGCTGAACGCGAAGGGGTAGAAGATCAGCAGGACCTTGCGGCCGCGGTGGTCCGAGAGCCTGACCGGGGCGCCGTGCTGGTCCCTCAGCTCGAAGTCCGGAGCCGGCGAACCCACCTCGACCGCCGTGTGCACTGGCATGTCCGCTGGATCCTCTCACTCCGGTGGCGGATGGGCACACCATCATCCTGCCGTACGGCTCACGCGAGCCGTACGGCAGGGTGGACCCTTACCAGACCCCTTACCGGCGCGCCTTGGGTGTGGCCAGTCGCGTCCCCGACCAGTCGGGGGCGGCGCTGATGCTGCTGGTCTGCGAGAGACCCGCGGTCGTCGCGTCCTCCCCGATGTCGCTGGGCTCCACGTGGCCCTCTCGACCGGCCTTGGGAGTGAGCAGCCAGATCTGGCCGCCGTCGGTCAGGTTGGTCACCACCCCGCTCAGGGCGTCGAACAGGTCCCCGTCCCCGTCCCGCCACCACAGCAGCACGACGTCGACAACGTCCTCGTAGTCCTCATCGACCAGTTCGTTGCCGGTCAGCTCCTCGATGGAGTCGCGCAGATCGTCGTCGACGTCCTCGTCCCATCCGACTTCCTGCACCACTTGACCCGGCTTGAGGCCGAGCCGTTCGGCCAGGCTGCGTTCGCCCTGCGCCTGACCCGCGGTCGCGCTCACGTTCATCCCTCCTGCTTCGATGGCCCCGCCCCTTGTGCGGCGGTGCTCACAGTGCTTCGGCACAGTCCACACGCTGTGACCCTCAGTCGTCAACGGTCGCCACGGCAACGACTGGGCTACGCATGGATTAGTCCGATGAATCAGTCCGACAGAAATGACAACCGGACCCGCCGCTCGCGGTTGTCCACGTTGAGGTCCACCAGGGCGACGGACTGCCACGTACCGAGCGCGAGACTCCCGGCCAGGACCGGGACGGTGGCGTACGGGGGGATGAGGGCCGGCATGACATGCGACCTCCCATGCCCCGCGGATCCGTGCGCATGCCGCCACCGGTCGTCGGCCGGGAGCAGGTCCGCGAGCGCGGCGAGCAGATCGTCGTCGCTGCCCGATCCCAGCTCGATCAGCGCGATCCCGGCGGTCGCGTGGGGCACGAAGACATGCAGCAGGCCGTCCACGCCCCCGCACGACCGGACGAAGCTCTCACACTCTGCGGTGATGTCGTGCACCCGCTCGCGGGAGCCGGTCACCACCTCGATCATCTGGGATCTCACACGCGGAATCCTATGATCCGCGCTGGGCGGGCACGACGATCGCGTCCGGCCCGGGGACCAGCAGGCCCGTGTGACCGTCCTCGAACCGCACCAGATAGGGAGGTTCCCCCTCGTTCCCGCGCACTTCGAGGACCTCGCCCCGCCGGTCGTGGTGGCCGACCGTGTCGCCGTGGACCAGAATCTGATCCCCCACTGTCGCGCGCATTGCGTTCCTCCTTCCGAGGCGTCGGAATGCCGCCTCTTCAGGGTCGTACCCTGCGGTCCTCCGGAAAAGAGCGACCCCGGTGTTACCTTTCACATCCATTCGTCCTACGATCGGTGGTCTAGGCCACATCGTTGCCCCTGCCAGCGGGGACATCCTGGTTACCGGTCAGTAGAGATGCACTTTCCGGAGCAAGAGACCAGGATGGATGGTGACCGACACCAGACAAAAGTCCATCCTCGGAAGGCGAGACCCAGTGGCTTCCGGACGCCAGCGTTTCTCGATCATCAGCGACGGCCTACCCAGTCAGCTCCCTGATGTCGACCCCAGCGAGACCCAGGAGTGGCTCGAGTCGCTCGACAACGTCGTCAAGACGGAGGGCCGCACGCGCGCCCGCTACTTGATGCTCCGCCTGTTGGAGCGGGCGCGAGAGCACCAGGTCGGCGTCCCCGGCCTGCGCAGCACCGACTACATCAACACGATCCCTCCGGAGCGCGAGCCCTGGTTCCCCGGCGACGAACATGTCGAGCGGCGGATCCGCGCCTACATCCGGTGGAACGCCGCGGTCATGGTGACCCGGGCCAACGCCCGCACCAACGTCGGCGGCCACATCGCCACCTACGCCTCGGCCGCGTCGCTCTACGAGGTGGGCTTCAACCACTTCTTCCGCGGCAAGGACCACGGCGAGTCGGGCGACCAGGTCTTCTTCCAGGGCCACGCGGCCCCGGGCATCTACGCCCGGGCGTTCCTGGAGGGCCGCCTCAACGAGGCGCAGCTCGACGCCTTCCGGCAGGAGCTGTCGCACGGCTTCAAGGGCCTGCCCTCCTACCCGCACCCGCGCCTCATGCCGGACTTCTGGGAGTTCCCCACGGTCTCCATGGGCCTGGGCCCGATCGGCGCGATCTACCAGGCGCGGTTCAACCGCTACCTGCTGAACCGCAAGGTCAAGGACACCAGCCGCAGCCACGTGTGGTGCTTCCTCGGCGACGGCGAGATGGACGAGCCCGAGTCGCTCGGCGCGATCGGCGTGGCCGCCCGCGAGGAGCTCGACAACCTCACCTTCGTCATCAACTGCAACCTGCAGCGCCTCGACGGCCCGGTCCGCGGCAACGGAAAGATCATCCAGGAGCTGGAGACCTACTTCCGCGGCGCCGGCTGGAACGTCATCAAGGTCGTCTGGGGCCGCGACTGGGACCCGCTGCTGGCGGCCGACGTCGACGGCGTGCTCGTCAACCAGATGAACACCACACCCGACGGCCAGTTCCAGACCTACTCCGTCGAGTCGGGCGAGTACATCCGCGAGAACTTCTTCGGCGGCGACCCGCGCCTGCGCAAGATGGTCGAGCACCTGTCCGACGACGAGATCCGCAAGCTCTCGCGCGGCGGCCACGACTACCGCAAGGTCTACGCGGCCTTCAAGGCGGCCCGCGAGCACGTCGGCCAGCCGACGGTCATCCTCGCCCAGACCATCAAGGGCTGGACGCTCGGCAAGGACTTCGAGGCGCGCAACGCGACGCACCAGATGAAGAAGATGTCCAAGGCCGAGCTGAAGGAGTTCCGCGACCGGCTCTACCTGCCGATCCCGGACTCGGCGCTCGACGCCGACCTGCCGCCCTACTTCCACCCCGGCGAGAACGACCCCGAGATCGCCTACATGAAGGAGCGGCGGGCGGCGCTGGGCGGCTTCCTGCCCCGGCGCACGCTCCGCGCCAAGCCGATCAAGCTCCCCGGCGAGGCGGCCTACGCGCAGCTCAAGAAGGGCTCCGGCAAGCAGAACGTCGCCACCACCATGGCGTTCGTCCGCCTGCTCAAGGACCTCATGCGCGACAAGGAGATCGGCAACCGCTTCGTGCCGGTCATCCCGGACGAGGCCCGCACCTTCGGCCTCGACGCGATCTTCCCGACCGCGAAGATCTACTCGCCGCACGGCCAGACCTACGAGGCCGTGGACCGGGAGCTGCTGCTGTCCTACAAGGAGTCGACCGAGGGTCAGATCCTGCACGAGGGCATCAGCGAGGCCGGTTCGATGGCCTCGACGATCGCGGCCGGCACGTCGTACGCCACGCACGGCGAGCACATGATCCCGATCTACATCTTCTACTCGATGTTCGGCTGGCAGCGCACCGGCGACCAGATGTGGCAGCTGGCCGACCAGATGGGCCGGGGCTTCCTGCTCGGCGCCACCGCCGGCCGCACCACGCTGAACGGCGAGGGCCTGCAGCACGAGGACGGCCACACGCCCCTGATCGCCTCGACGAACCCCGCGGCGGTCTCCTACGACCCGGCGTGGGCGTTCGAGATCGGGCACATCGTCAGGGACGGCCTGCGGAGGATGTACGGCGAGACGCCGGAGAACGTCTTCTACTACCTGACCGTCTACAACGAGCCCTACCTGCAGCCCGCCGAGCCGGCCGACCTGGACGTCGACGGCCTGCTCAAGGGCCTCTACCGGTTCGCTCCGGCGCCGGCGGTCCAGGGCCCGAAGGCCAACATCCTGGTCTCCGGCGTGGCCGGGCCGTGGGCGATGGAGGCCCAGCGGATGCTGGCCGAGGAGTGGGGCGTGGCGGCCGAGGTCTGGTCGGCCACCTCCTGGTCGGAGCTGCGCCGCGAGGCGCTGGCCGTCGAGGAGCACAACCTGCTCAACCCGGACGCCGAGCAGCGCGTGCCGTACGTCACCCGGGCCCTGTCGAAGGCCCAGGGGCCGTTCGTGGGCGTCAGCGACTACATGCGCGCGGTGCAGGACCAGATCGCCCAGTGGGTGCCGGGAGACTGGACCTCGCTCGGCACCGACGGCTTCGGCCTGTCGGACACCCGCTCGGCGCTGCGCCGCCACTTCCACGTGGACGCGGCCTCGATCACCCTGGCCGTGCTCACCCAGCTCGCCCGGCGGAACGAGCTCGACGAGGAGGTGCTGCGCGAGGCCATCTCCCGCTACCACCTCAAGAACGGCGTCACCGAGGCCGGCGGCGCCGAGAGCAACGACACCCAGTCCATGGGTCTGTGAGATCCTTCCGGGTGGGACCTCCCAGGTGGGGGCCCCACCCGGAGCGGGGACGGGTGCCCCGTCCGGGGTGACGCGGAGGGGGAGCACGTCATGCGAGCAATCCGGGCGGCGGCCGCGACCGCGGCGCTGGCCGCGGCGCTGGCCGCCTGCAGC
>NZ_CDRNDK010000199.1:0-10917 GCF_977012225.1 Planomonospora algeriensis
GGCGGCGTGCGCCCCCCCTGCCGCTCCCGTTCCGGCGCGAGCGCCAGCGCGGCAGCGCCACCAGCGCCAGTCCGCCGATCGCCAGCAGCACGGTGAGCAGGAACAGCAGGAGCGGGACGCCGACGACGGACATCGCCACGACCGCGAAGGCGAACAGGACCGTCCAGGCGTACATGATCAGGACGCTGCTGCGGTGCGAGTGGCCGATGTCCAGCAGCCGGTGGTGCAGGTGGCCCCGGTCGGGGGCGAACGGCGAGAGCCCGTTGGAGGTGCGCCGGATCACCGCCATGATCAGGTCGAGCAGCGGCAGCACCAGGATCGCGATCGGGATCAGCAGCGGCAGCACGACCGGGAAGTCGTTGATGGTGCTGGAGTCCAGCGGCGTGATCGTGATCATCGTGGAGGCGAGGACCAGGCCGATCAGCATGGCCCCGGTGTCACCCATGAAGATCTTCGCGGGATGGAAGTTGTGCGGCAGGAAGCCCAGGCAGACCCCGATGAGCACCGAGGCGACCGCCGCGGTGACGTTGATGGTGGTGTCGCCGTTGTCGGTGGACAGGATGATGGAGTAGGTCCACGTCGCCATCGCCGCGATGCCGACGATCCCGGCCGCCAGCCCGTCCAGCCCGTCGACGAAGTTGACCGCGTTGATCATGACCACCACGATCATGATCGTGATCACCGGTCCCAGCGTCGAGCCGAGCACGTAGGCGCCGCCCATGTCGCTGGGGAGCGGCAGCCAGGGGAGGCTGACCCCGAAGGCGACCAGCACGCCGGCCGCCCCGATCTGCCCGGCCAGCTTGATGAAGGCGTCCATGCCCCACCAGTCGTCCAGGAAGCCCGTCAGCGTGATCAGACCGCCCGCCAGGATCAGGGCCAGGACCACGTTCCCGTCGGCCACCTCCGCGTCCGCCAGCCGCCCTCCGGCGTACGGCAGGCTCCGGGCGACCAGCAGTCCCGCCACCAGCCCGCCGTACATGGCCAGGCCGCCGAGCCGCGGCGTCGGAGTGGTGTGCACGTCCCGGTCGCGGACCTCGGGCATCGCGCCGATGCGGATGGCGAAGACCCGGACCCCGGGGACCAGGAGGTAGGTCACCGCGGCCGCCACCAACGCCATCAACAGATATTCGCGCACGGACCTAGTTTCGCGGATCGTCCGGCCGCTTGTGACCGGAAAAGGGCACAGAGCAACTCATAATTCGCTGGGATATGCCGGATATGCGCTCGTCAACTCGCGGACGCGCGCCCTGACCTCCCCCGCGGAGTCGGGGCTGCGGACGGCCTCCGCCACCAGCGAGGCCACCTCCTTCATCTCCTCCGGGCCCATCCCCTGCGTGGTCGCGCAGGGAGTCCCCACCCTGATGCCGGACGTCACCGTGGGCGGCTCGGGGTCGTAGGGGATCGTGTTCCGGTTCAGCGTGATGCCGGCGTCGGCGCACCGCTGCTCGGCCACCGCGCCGGAGGCCGCGAACCCGCGCAGGTCGATCAGGGCCAGATGGCTGTCCGTGCCTCCGGAGACCGGCCGCATGCCCTCCGCCGCCAGCCCCTCGGCCAGCGCCCGCGCGTTCTCCACGACACGCCGCGCGTAGTCGGCGAACTCCGGCCGGAGCGCCTCACCGAAGGCCACCGCCTTGGCCGCCACCGCGTGCATGAGCGGGCCGCCCTGAGTGAAGGGGAACACCGCCCGGTCGATCCGCGCCGCCAGCTCGGCCGTGCACATGATCCCCCCGCCCCGCGGCCCGCGCAGCGCCTTGTGCGTGGTGAAGGTGACCACGTCGGCGTACGGCACCGCGGACGGCAGCGCCCCTCCGGCCATCAGCCCGACGGTGTGGGCCACGTCGGCGAGCAGCCAGGCGCCTGCCTCGTCGGCGATCCCCCGGAAGGCCGCGAAGTCGATCTTCCGGGGATAGGCCGTGGCGCCGCAGATGATCACCTTCGGGCGGTGCCGCAGGGCCAGTTCCCTGACCTCGTCGTAGTCGATCAGCTCGGTGTCGCGCCGCACGCCGTACTCCGTGACGTCGAACCACCGCCCGGAGAAGTTGACCTTCGATCCGTGGGTGAGGTGCCCCCCGTGCGACAGCGCCATCGCCAGCACGGTGTCGCCCGGCTGGAGCAGCGCCGCGTACGCCGCGAGGTTGGCCGAGCTGCCCGAGTGCGGCTGCACGTTGACGTGGTCGGCTCCGAACAACCGCCTGGCCCGGCCGATCGCGAGCTCCTCGGCCCGGTCGACGACCTCGCACCCGCCGTAGTAGCGCCGCCCGGGGTATCCCTCGGCGTACTTGTTGGTCAAGGTCGAGCCGAGCGCGGCCAGGACGGCGGGCGAGGCGAGGTTCTCGCTGGCGATCAGCTGGAGGCCGCCGCGCAGCCGCTCCAGCTCGTCGAGGAGGACCCCAGCCATCTCGGGATCTCGCCGGAGCAGGAGACCGTAGTCGGGGCCGTAGTAGGGCACAGAGCTCATCGACTCACTCCGTTCAGCGGCTCGGGCGCTGGTGGCCGGCGGCTTCCCCTCGTGCCTGCCGCGATGGCGCGCACCGCGGCCCGGTCACCGGGTCACCGTGCTTCCCCTTCCCGGAGAAGCCCCCCGTGAAGCCTCCTCCCCCGCCTTGACCTGCCCGGAGGCCGGTCCCTCCCGCCGTTCCGAGCCCGGCCCGCCCCTTCCTCCCGAGCCCGGCGCCGAACCGTCCGGTCGGCTGCGGAACCCGGCGGTGAGCCGCCCGGCCGGGTGCGGAACCCGGCGGCTCGGGGACGCGCGGGTCCCGGTGCGCCCGTCAGGAGAACGCGTGCGGGGCGCCGGTGTCGACCGGTATCCAGCGGGGCGTGTCGGCCGCCTGGTCGCTGATCGAGGTGAGGATCGCCTGGCGGTACTGGCCGAGGCGGGCCTTCCACTCCGCCAGGTCCTTCATGTAGCGCTCCCCGACGGGGGCGTCCCAGACGTCGCGGCTCCGGCCCATCCGGTGCGCCTTGTCGAGCGAGACGTCCAGCGTGTCCAGCAGGGGCACGATCTGCCCCCACAGGACGATCAGGCGCTGGTAATCGGGGTTGAACTCCCAGGCCGTGGCGGCGCCCGGCGTCGGCACGCCGGAGGTCCCCCCCGACGGCGGGGTCTCCCCCGGCCGGAGCGGCTGCGGGGCGGGCGGGTCTATGTACATTCCGAGCGCTCCTTACACCGACTGTCCGCCTGGCGAACCGCCTCCGGGCGGCGGGACCGGCCTGCGCGGGTCCTGCGGACTCTCCTCTCCCGAGGGGCCGTCCGGCCCGACCTCCATGGCCGCCCAGGCTCCTTCGCCCCATGTCTCGCCGTCGGGGACCTGCACTCCGGGCATCTCCAGCGGTTCGATCGCCCGCGCGTTGTCGGCGAGCGTCCTGATCGCGTCCAGGCTCGGCAGGTCGGCCCGGACGGAGACCACGTCGCCGTCGGCCGCCCAGCGGGGCGTGCCGTTCCCGGTCTCCCCGCCCGGGGAGGAGCCGCCGGGCGTCCCCGCGCCCCCTGCTCCGCCTGAGCCACCCGCTCCGCCCCCGGCCCCCGGCCCCGGAGTCTCCCGTCCCGCCCGTTCCGCCGGAGCCACCCGCTCCGTCCGGACCGGACGTTCCCGCGCCTCCCGATCCTCCCGATCCGCCGGATGCGCCGGAGCCGTCCGGCGCCTCCTTCCCACCCGTCGGCCGGTCGCCCGGCTCCCCGCCCGTGCCCGGCGGCTGGACGGTCTGGCCCTCGGCGGGCCCGACGGTGTCGAGGAGCGGGACGTCGGGCTTCGCGGACGGGAGGGGCTCGTGCGGCTCGACCTGGCCGGGCCGCCCGTCGGCGTACTGCGAGACGCCCTCGACGGACGGCATGTCCATGGGCGCGATGTCCTCGATGTTCTCCAGCAGCGCCTCCACCTGCTCGGCGGAGGGCGGATCGAGCGGGATCTGCAGCACCTTCACCCCGTCCACCTCCACGACCTGCGGCTTGAGCGCGCCGCTCTGGTCGATGTCGTCGGGGTGGTCCTTCTGCCGCGTGTCCAGGACGTCGTCCGCGCCGGTTCCGGTTCCGGTGCCGGTGCCGGTGCCGGAGTCGGTGCCGGTGCCGGAGTCGGTGCCGGTGCCGGTGCCGGTGCCGCCGTCCGGAACCCGGGTCCCGGGCGCGCCGCCGTCGTCCCTGGGCGAGCGCTCGTCCCCCTTCGAACCGGGGTCGTCCGGCTTCGCGTCCTGGACGTCGTTCCCGCCCGGCGCACCGGGCGCGGAGTCCCCGCCCCGCGGCGACCTGTCGTCGCCCTTGGAATCGACCTCGGGTTTGAGGTCGGGGGGAAAGTCCGGTTGCGTCCGGGGCGCGTCGCGGGTGGGATCCTCGATCCGGATCGACCTCTCGCCGCCCTTGGAACCGCTCTCCCCTTCGGGGTCGCTCCCGCCCTTGGAGTCGGCCTCGGGCCCGGTGCGGGCCTCCGGTGCCTCCCGCGGCACCTCCGCCCGCGGCTGGTCGCCCGGCTGCGCGCCCTCCAGGCGGGGGTTCCCCCCGCTCTCCGGTACGGCGGGCTTCAGGTCCTCGGCCCGGGGCGTCTGCGGGGCCGGCGTCTCCGTCCCGGGCGTCCGGGGCGTCTCGGCCTTCGGCGGATCCTGCTTCGACGTCTCCGGAGCCGGTGTCCCCGTCTTCGGCTCCTGCGGCCCGGGTGCTTCCTGAGCGGGCGTGCCACCCGTCTTCGGCTCCTCCGGCTTCGGCGCACCCGCCCTGGGCTCGTCCCGCTCCGGCGTCTTCGGCGCCGAGGTCTGCGCCTCGGGCGCTCCGCTCCGGGGGGTCTCCGCCTCGGGCGCGCCGGCCTTCGGGCCGGGCGCGGGGGCCGCGTCCTGCTTGGCCTTCTTCTCCAGCAGGGCGACGCGGGCCGAGACGTCCCGGACCATCGTGTCGCACTCGTCGGCGACCTGGACCGGGCGGTGGGCGGACTGCGAGGACAGGCCGGCCCCGCTCATCAGGCGGGTCACCCGGCTCTCGACCGTCCGCATCTGCTCGGCGGCCCGCTTCACCTCGGCGAGCAGGTCACGGACCAGCGCGGGGTCCATTCCGTCGAACTTGCCCATGGGCGTCTCCCGGGGAGTTGGCGGCCGCATTCACGGTACCGGGAGGACGCTTCCGCGTCACGGTGATAATCAGCCGGTATGAATCATGGACGCGGGCCGCCGTTCGGGCGGGCCGTCCGCCGGTGGTGCCGTACAGCGCCTGGCCGTAAGGTGTCGGCAGGTTGCACGGCGATCTGCGTGCATACCGGGATGTACCGGACTTGATAGGGGTCAGCTCGATGCGTCGCGCCCGCCGGCTGCTACTGATCATCGGCGCCGCCGTGGTCTTGATGGGCGTCTGCGCCGCCGGTGCGCTCTACGCGTTCCAGGTGAGCCTCGACGGCGACATCACCCGCCTGCCCGGCGCGCTGCCCACCGACGAGGCCGAACGGCCCCCGCCCGAACCCGGTGTCGGGGAGAACTGGCTGCTGGTCGGGACCGACACCCGTTCCGCGGAGACGACGACCGGCCGGGACGCGCAGGGAGAGCTCTGGCGGCCGGGGCAGCAGCGCACCGACACGATCATGCTGATCCACCTGTCCGAGGGCCGCAACCTCGTCTCCGTGGTCTCCATCCCCCGGGACTCGTGGGTCACCGTCCCGGGGAAGGGCAAGGCGAAGATCAACGCCGCCTTCTCCTGGGGCGGGCCAGCCCTGCTGATCAGGACGGTCGAGAAGCTCACCGGCGTCCGGATCGACCACTACGCCGCGATCGACTTCCAGGGGTTCGCCGCGGCCGTCGACGCGATCGGCGGGGTCGACGTCGACATCGCCGAGACGGTCTACGACCCCTACCGCAAGGTCACCTGGAAGGCCGGCAGCCAGCATCTCAACGGGGAGAAGGCGCTGCTCTTCGTCCGCCAGCGCGCCAACCTCCCGGGAGGCGACCTCGACCGGATCAAGCGCCAGCAGGCGCTGCTGAGCTCCATCGCCGACAAGGTGCTCAGCGCCGAGACGCTCACCAACCCCGTCAAGGTCAACGACCTGCTGCGCGCCCTGACCAAGGCCTTCAGCGTCGACGCGGGGGTCACCACGGGCATGCTCAGGTCCCGGATGCTCGATCTGGCCGGTCTCGACTCCCTCGACTACGTCACGATGCCGGTGGAGGGCACCGGCACCAGGAGCCGCCAGAGCGTCGTCCTGCTGGACATGCCCGAGGTCCGCGCGCTCAGTGCGGCGATCCAGGACGACCGCATCGACGACTACGTCCGGGAACACGACAGCGGCAACGCGGTGGACACGGTGCGCTGACCGCCGCACTCCGGACCGCCTCCCGGTCCGGCCGGAACGCGGGCCGGGGGCGGATGCGCTCCCTCAAGGCGTGGCCCGGTCGGGCCCCGGGCCCCGCGGACCGGTCAGGCCCCTGGCCCCGGCCCGTCACCGGACTCCGGGCCCGCGTCGGTCGCCACGTAGCCGATCACCTCGCGCAGCTTCTCCACCGGTACGGCCCCGCGGCGCAGCAGCCTGGGCACGGCCGTGGTCAGGTCGAGGATCGTGGACGGGACCGAGTCCGCGCAGGGCCCCCCGTCGAGATAGACCGAGACCGCGTCGCCGAGCTGCTTCTCGGCCTCCTCGGCCGTGGTCGCGGCGGGGACGCCGGAGCGGTTGGCGCTGGAGACGGCCATCGGGCCGGTGTCCTTGAGCAGGTCCAGGGCGACCGCGTGCAGCGGCATGCGGAGCGCGACGGTGCCCTTGGTCTCGCCCAGGTCCCACGAGAGCGACCGGTTCACCCGGCAGATCAGCGTGAGCGGGCCGGGCCAGAAGGAGTCGACGAGGTCCTGCCCGTACGGGCCCAGGTTCTCCACCAGCGCGTTGGCCGCGCGCACGGTGCCGACGAGGACGGGCACCGGCATGTCCCTGCCGCGTCCCTTGGCCTCCAGCAGGAGGTTCACCGCCGACGGGGTGAAGGCGTCGGCGCCGATGCCGTAGACGGTGTCCGTCGGGAGCACCACCAGCTCGCCGCGCCGTACGGCCGATGCCGCGTCGGTCAGGCCCGCCGCCCTCTGCTCGGCGTCGGCGCAGTCGTAGCGTCTGCTCACGGCGTTCCTTCCTGTTCCCGGCCGGGATCCTACTCCTGGCCGAAACGAGCGGTGACGAAGCGGTCCCTGCGGGCGAGGTCCTGCCGGCTGCGCACGTCGCGCCAGCCGTTCTCCTCGGAGAAGATCAGATAGACCGGGGTGCCCTGCTCGTCGGCGTGCTCCACGGCGACGAACCCGCCGGGCCGGAGCAGCCGCCGCGCGGTCCGCTCCACCGCCCTGACCTCGTCGAGGCCGTCGCGTCCCGAGCCGAACAGCGCGCGGTGCGGGTCGTAGTCGCGCACCTCGGGGTCGCGCGGGATCGCGCCCGGCGGGATGTAGGGCGGGTTGGACACCACCAGGTCCACTTGGCCGTTCAGCTCGGGCAGCGCGTCGGCGAGGTCCTCCGGGTGCAGGTGCACCCGGCCCTGGCCCTGCTCCAGGATGTTGCGCTTGGCCCACCGGTAGGCGTCCGGGTCGACCTCGACCGCGTGCACGGTGGCCAGGGCGACCTCCTGGGCGATGGACAGCGCGATCGCGCCGGAGCCGGTGCCGAGGTCCACGACGACCGGGGAGGCGACGTCCATCTCTTGCAGCCGCTCGATGGCCCAGCCCGTCATCACCTCGGTCTCCGGGCGCGGCACGAAGACGCCGGGCCCGACCTCCAGGGACAGGTAGCGGAAGTACGCCCGCCCGGTGATGTGCTGGAGCGGTTCGCGGGCCTCGCGCCGGGCGACGCCCTCCCAGAACAGCGCGTCGAAGTCCGCGTCGGCCACGGTGTGCAGCTCGCTGCGCCGTACGCCGTGGACATAGGCGGCGATCTCCTCGGCGTCGGTGCGCGGCGACGGCACACCTGCCTCGGCGAGCCGGGCGGTGGCGAGGGCGATCTCGTCCAGCAGAAAGGTCATGGCGGGGGTTCTAGGCGTGGGCGGCGAGCTTCTCCGCCATCTCGGCGTCGAGCAGGGACTGGATGACGGCCGACAGGTCCCCGTCCAGCACCTGGTCGAGGTTGTAGGCCTTGAAGCCGGTGCGGTGGTCGGAGATGCGGTTCTCGGGGAAGTTGTAGGTGCGGATGCGCTCGGAGCGGTCGACCGTGCGGATCTGCGACTTGCGCTCGGCCATCGCGGCGGCGTTGGCCTCCTCCTCGGCGATGGCCTGCAGGCGGGCCCGGAGGATGCGCATGGCCGACTCCTTGTTCTGGAGCTGGCTCTTCTCGTTCTGGCAGGAGGCGACCACCCCGGTCGGGATGTGCGTGATGCGCACCGCCGAGTCGGTGGTGTTGACGCTCTGGCCGCCGGGGCCGCTGGAGCGGTAGACGTCGATGCGCAGGTCGTTCGGGTCGATCTGGACGTCGACCTCCTCGGCCTCCGGGTAGACCAGGACGCCCGCCGCGCTGGTGTGGATGCGGCCCTGCGACTCGGTGACCGGCACGCGCTGCACGCGGTGCACGCCGCCCTCGAACTTCAGCCGGGACCAGACGCCCTCGTCACCCCTGGCCTTCACCGCGACCGTGACGTCCTTGTAGCCGCCCAGGTCGGAGTGGGTCATGTCGATGATCTCGGTCTTCCAGCCGATCCGCTCGGCGTAGCGGAGGTACATCCGCAGCAGGTCGCCGGCGAACAGCGCCGACTCCTCGCCGCCCTCGCCCGCCTTGATCTCCATGATGATGTCCTTGTCATCGTTGGGATCACGGGGGACGAGCAGGTGGCGGAGCCGCTCCTCCAGCTCGGGGATCCTCGCCTCGAGCTCCTTGGCCTCCTCGGCGAAGGCCTCGTCCTCGGACGCCAGCTCCCTGGCCGTGGCCAGGTCCTCGCGGACGCCCTCGAGCTCCCGATGGGTGTTGACGATCGGGGTCAGCTCGGCGTAGCGCCTGCCGAACGTGCGCGCCTGCGTCGGGTGCGCGTGCACGGTGGGATCGCCGAGCTTGAGTTCCAGCTCCGCGTACTCACTGAGCAGCTCGTCGAGGTTCACCGCACGTCCTTCTTCCTTGGAAAGCCCTCGGCCGTGGAAGGCCCCGGGGAAAGCCCGCCTCTTCACCACGAACGCCGACCCGGGCGCACCCTCCGCGAACGGTGGGTGGTTCCGAGCCGGCGTCGGGAGCTGGGCTACTTGCCCGTGGCCTTCTTGCCGAACCGCTTCTCGAAGCGGGCGACCCTGCCGCCGGTGTCCAGGATCTTCTGCTTGCCCGTGTAGAACGGGTGGCAGGCCGAGCACACGTCGGCGTGGATCGCGCCGTTCTTGGCGGTGCTGCGGGTGGTGAAGGTGTTGCCGCAGGTGCAGGTCACCTGGGTGGTGACGTACTCCGGGTGAATGTCGGGCTTCATGACTGTCGTCCTCTCCAAGGCGCGGTCGCCGGGTCGCCAGGGTCCACCCCCGCGGAGGCGGGGAGAACACACTGAGGTGCGAGTGGGCGGGAACCGGAACCGCTGCGGTTCGGCTACCAGTGTGCCAGATCCTTCAACCATCCCAGGCCACAAGACATTCCCCCGCCCGCCCCCGTTCCTCCCGGGAGGCCGCCCGGGAGAGCGGGGGAGGTCCTGCGACGCCGGACGCCCCGGCCCCCGCGTGCGGGGAGATCCGGGGCGTCCGCCGTACGGCGTGCGGGGTCAGTCGCGGTCGGAGCTGACCGTCGTCTTCTGCACCTGGAGCAGGAACTCCGCGTTGGACTTGGTCTCCTTCATCTTCTCCAGGAGGAGCTCCAGAGCCTGCTGCATGTCCAGCGCGTGCAGCACCCGCCGCAGCTTCCAGACGATCTGCAGCTCGTCCTTGCCCATCAGGATCTCCTCCTTGCGGGTGCCGGACGCGTCGACGTCCACCGCGGGGAAGATCCGCTTGTCCGCGAGGGCGCGGTTGAGCTTGAGCTCGGCGTTGCCGGTGCCCTTGAACTCCTCGAAGATGACCTCGTCCATCTTGGAGCCGGTCTCGACCAGCGCCGTGGCGAGGATCGTCAGCGAACCGCCGTTCTCGATGTTGCGGGCGGCGCCGAAGAAGCGCTTCGGCGGGTAGAGCGCCGTGGAGTCGACACCACCGGACAGGATCCGGCCCGAGGCCGGGGCCGCGAGGTTGTAGGCCCGGCCCAGACGGGTGATCGAGTCGAGCAGCACGACGACGTCGTGACCCAGTTCCACGAGGCGCTTGGCGCGCTCGATGGCGAGCTCGGCGACCGTGGTGTGGTCCTCGGCGGGACGGTCGAAGGTCGAGTGGATGACCTCGCCCTTCACCGACCGCTGCATGTCGGTGACCTCTTCCGGACGCTCGTCGACGAGGACGACCATCAGGTGGCACTCGGGGTTGTTCCGGGTGATCGCGTTGGCGATCGCCTGGAGCACCATCGTCTTGCCCGCCTTGGGCGGAGAGACGATGAGACCGCGCTGGCCCTTGCCGATCGGGGCCACCATGTCGATGATCCGGGTCGTCAGGATGTTCGGCTCGGTCTCCAGGCGCAGGCGCTCCTGCGGGTAGAGCGGCGTGAGCTTGTTGAAGTCGGGCCGCTGGCGGGCCTGCTCGGGGTCCATGCCGTTGACCGTGTCGAGGCGGACGAGCGCGTTGAACTTCTCCCGGCGCTCGCCGTCGCGCGGCTGGCGGACGGCGCCGGTGACGACGTCGCCCTTGCGCAGGCCGTTGCGGCGGATCTGGGCCAGCGACACGTAGACGTCGTTGGAGCCGGGCAGGTAGCCGCTGGTCCGGACGAACGCGTAGTTGTCGAGGATGTCCAGGATGCCGGCGATCGGGATGAGGACGTCGTCCTCGCCGACCACGGGCTCGCCGCCGCCCTCGAAGCGGTCGCGACCGCGGCGGTTGCGCTCCCGGAACCGGCCGCGGCGCCCGCGGCGGTCGTCGTCCTCGGCGATGCCGTGCTGGTCGGTGCGGCCTGC
>NZ_CDRNDK010000200.1:0-8089 GCF_977012225.1 Planomonospora algeriensis
CCTTCACCCGCACCCCTCGGGCGCCCCTCGCCCGCCGCCCGCGGGCGGCCGCCGTCCACCGCCCGGAGGTGTGACCTTCCCCCCTCGATCAGCCGAAGGTGCGGCCGGGGCCGCCCCGCCGCCTGCCCCGCCGCCCGCGCCCTCCGGGATCGCCCTGTCCGCGTGGTCGCCTCCATGGCCCTCCCATCGCCCCGGCCTGGCCGAACACAGGTCGAAGAAAGATCGGTGAATCGAACACGGTGTCGATCGAACTCCCGTACGATGTTGTACACCACGCCGTCGCCGATTTCGAGGAAGACTCGAACAATTGTTTGAAGATGATCTTCGACGGCGGTACGGTCGCTGTGTGCGACATGAGGAATACAGACCGGGAGGCGAGGAGATCGCATGAGCGAGCCCAAAGAGAACGGTGCGGCCGTCAGCGACCTGGCGGTGCGCAGACGTGACTCCCTCGGCCTCACCCCCAGGCAGCGCAAGATCCTCGAGGTGATCCGTGATTCGGTGCAGCAGCGGGGCTACCCCCCGTCGATGCGCGAGATCGGCGAGGCGGTGCAGCTCACCAGCACCTCCAGTGTCTCTCACCAGCTGACGGCGTTGCAGCGCAAGGGCTATCTCCGGCGTGACCCGCACCGTCCCCGTGCGCTGGAAGTCCGCCTGCCCGGCGAGCCCGTGCTCTGGGTGGACCCCGACGCGAACTCCGACGAGGCGCCCGTCAGCCGCCCGACGGCCTCCTACGTGCCCCTCGTCGGCCGGATCGCCGCCGGCGGCCCCATCCTCGCCGAGGAGAGCATCGAGGACGTCTTCGCCCTGCCCAAGCAGCTCGTCGGCGAGGGCACCCTCTTCCTGCTCCAGGTGACCGGCGACTCGATGATCGAGGCCGCCATCGCCAACGGCGACTGGGTGGTCGTGCGCCAGCAGCCGGTCGCCGACAGCGGCGACATCGTCGCGGCGATGATCGACGGCGAGGCCACGGTCAAGACCTTCAAGCGCAAGGACGGCCATGTCTGGCTGGTCCCGCACAACCCCAACTACGACCCGATCCCGGGTGACGAGGCGACCGTCCTCGGCAAGGTCGTGGCGGTCCTCCGCAAGCTCTGAGCCGGGCTCCGGCCGGTGAAGGCCGCGGAGTCGCACGGCCCGAGCCGCACGGCCCGTCCGGCCCGGGCACGTCCCGGGCCGCGCTCCGCGCCGCTCACCACCCCGGCCTAGGCTGGGGCGGTGAGCGACATATCCGATCTGAACGATCTGACGTTGGAAAGCCTGACCGCCCGGGACGGGGCGAAGTGGTCCCTCGCCGAACCCGGGGTGATCCCCGCCTGGGTCGCGGACATGGACTTCCCGGTCGCCCCCGCCGTACGGGAGGCCCTGGCCCGCCGAGCCCGCGGCGACCTCGGCTACCCCGTCTGGCTCGACCGGCTCGGAGACGGTCCGCTGGCGGAGGTCTTCGCCGCGCGGATGGAGCAGCGGTACGGCTGGCACGCCGACCCGGCGCACGTGCGCTCCTTCACCGACATCAACCAGGCCCTCCAGGTCGTCCTGCACGTCGCCACCCGGCCCGGCGACGCGGTGGCGCTGCACGTCCCGAGCTACCCGCCCTTCCTGGAGACGCTCACCGAGATGGACCGGCCGCTGCTGCCGATCCCGATGGAGCCCGCGGGCGACTCCTGGGGCTTCGACACCGACGCTCTGGCCGCCCGGCTCGCCGAGGGCCGCTGCAAGGTGCTGCTGCTGGTCAACCCGCAGAACCCGACCGGGCGCTCGTTCACCCGCGAGGAGCTGACGGTCCTCGCCGAGCTGGCCGAACGCCACGACCTGCTGGTCGTCTCCGACGAGATCCACGCCGACCTGACCCACGCTCCGTCCGCGCACATCCCCTTCGCCACGCTGCTGCCGGAGCGGACCGTCACGCTGACCTCCGCCACCAAGGCCTTCAACCTGGGCGGCATCCGCTGCTCCGTGGCGCACTTCGGGCCGCCCACCCTGCGCGCCACCATGGCCGCGCAGCCCAGGCACATCTACGGCGCGGCGCACGTGTTCGGGGTCGACGCGACCGTCGCGGCCTGGGCGCACGGGGACGGCTGGCTGGAGGACGTCAGGACCGTGCTCGGCCGCAACCGGAGCCTGGTCGCCGGAGGGCTCCCCGAGGGCGTGCGCTACCGGGTTCCCGACGCCACCTACCTGGCGTGGCTGGACTTCACGGAGCTGGCCCTGGGCGAGGACCCCGCCGAGTTCCTGAAGCGCGAGGCACGGGTGATGCTCAGCCAGGGTCCACCGTTCGGTCCCGGCGGCGAGGGCTTCGCCCGGTTGAACTTCGCCACCTCGGGTCCGGTCCTCTCGGAGATCCTGGACCGGATCACCCAGGCCGTGAAGTCCCGATCATGACCCGCTTCCCCTGATCCCGCGTCCCGGTCCCGTACGGCCCGCGGTCCGGCGCCGGACCGTGCGGGCGGGCCGGCAAACGGACCTGGGCCGGACCGCGGGCCTGGGCCGGGGACCCGGCCCAGGCCCGGCGCGGCGTCAGGGGACGATGTTGACCAGCTTCGGCGCACGGACGATGACCTTGCGCGGAGCACCGGACAGGAGGCCCTGCACCTTCTCCGAGGCCAGGGCCAGGGTCCGCAGGTCGTCCTCGGAGATCTCCGGAGAGACCTCCAGCCGGTCGCGGACCTTTCCGGCCACCTGCACGACGCAGGTGACGGACTCCTCGACCAGCAGGGCGGCCTCGGCGACCGGCCAGCCCGCCCTGGCGACCGAGGCCTGGTGTCCCAGGCGCTCCCAGCCCTCCTCGGCGGTGTACGGGGCGACCAGCGACAGCATGACGGCCAGCGCCTCAGCGGCCTCCCGGACCGCCGGGTCGGCGGCGCCGGGGCCGGAGTCGATGGCCTTGCGGGTCGCGCTCGTCAGCTCCATCATGCGGGCCACCGCGACGTTGAAGCGATGGGTCTCGACCAGCTTGGTGACCTCGTCGACGGTCCGGTGCACGACCCTGCGCAGCTCCAGGTCACCGGTGGCGAAGTCCACGCCCGGCGCGGAGGCCGCGCCGGCGTCGGTCATCACCCGGAAGGCGCGGGCCAGGAACTTCTGCGATGCGGCGGGCGAGACGTCGGCCCAGTCGATGTCGTCCTCGGGCGGGCCGGCGAAGATCATGGTCAGCCGGACGGCGTCCACGCCGAAGGCGTCGATCTGCTGGCCCAGGTCCACGCCGTTGCCCAGCGACTTGGACATCGCCTTGCCCTGGTTGATCACCTGGCCCTGGTTGAGCAGGCGGGTGAAGGGCTCGGTGAAGTCGACCATGCCCATGTCGTGCAGGACCTTGGTGAAGAACCGGGAGTACAGCAGGTGCAGGATCGCGTGCTCCACCCCGCCGACGTACTGGTCGATCGGGCCCCACTGGCGGACCTTCTCCACGTCGAACGGGCCGCCGGTGTAGTCCGGGTCCACGTAGCGCAGGTAGTACCACGAGGAGTCGACGAAGGTGTCCATCGTGTCGGTGTCCCGCCGGGCGCGCCGCCGCACTTGGGGCAGGCCGTCTCGACCCAGTCGGCGGCCGAGGCCAGCGGGGAGACACCCTTGGGCGCCAGGGCCTCGCCACGCAGGTCGGGCAGGGTCACCGGGAGCTGCTCGTCCGGGACGGGCACCTCGCCGCAGTCGGCGCAGTGGACGATCGGGATCGGGCAGCCCCAGAAGCGCTGGCGGGACAGCAGCCAGTCGCGCAGCCGGAAGTTGACCGTGGCCTTGCCGGTGCCCCGTTCGCTCAGGATCTCGATGATCCTGCGGATCGCGGAGGTCTTGTCCAGGCCGTCCAGGGGGCCGGAGTTGACCACCACGCCGTCGCCGGAGGTCGCCACACCGGTCTCTCCCGGATCGGCCATGCCCGTGTGGAGCACCACCCGGACCGGCAGGTCGAAGGCGCGGGCGAAGTCCAGGTCGCGCTGGTCGTGCGCGGGCACGGCCATGATGGCGCCGTGGCCGTAGTCGGACAGCACGTAGTCGGCCGCCCAGATCGGCATGCGCTCGCCGTTGACCGGGTTGATCGCGTAACGGCCCAGGAAGACGCCGGTCTTCTCCTTCTCGGTGGAGAGCCGGTCGATGTCGCTCAGCTTGGCCACCTCGGCCCGGTAGGCCTCGAATGCCGCCCGCTGCCCGTCGGAGACGATCTCCTCGGCCAGCGGGGCGTCCGGGGCGACCACGAAGAAGGTCGCGCCGTACAGGGTGTCGGGGCGGGTGGTGTAGACCGTGACCGGCTCGTCGCGGCCCTCGATCACGAAGTCGACGTCGGCGCCCTCGGAGCGGCCGATCCAGTTGCGCTGCATGCTCAGCACGCGCTCGGGCCAGCCGCCCTCCAGCTGCGTCATGTCGTCCAGCAGCCGGTCGGCGTAGTCAGTGATCTTGAAGTACCACTGGGTCAGCTCGCGGCGGACCACCTCGGCGCCGCAGCGCTCGCATCTGCCGCCGACGACCTGCTCGTTGGCCAGCACCGTCTGGTCGTTCGGGCACCAGTTGACCAGGCCGCCCTTGCGGTAGGCCAGGCCGCGCTCGAAGAAGCGCAGGAACAGCCACTGGGTCCACCGGTAGTAGGCGGCGTCGCTGGTGTGCAGCCGGGTCGACCAGTCGAAGGAGACCCCGTAGCGCTTGAAGGAGGCGGCCTGGGTCTCGATGTTGGCGTAGGTCCACTCGGCGGGGTGGGCGTCGCGCTTGATCGCGGCGTTCTCCGCGGGCAGGCCGAAGGAGTCCCAGCCGACGGGGTGCAGGACGTTGTAGCCCTTCTGGACCCAGTAGCGCGCGACGACGTCGCCGATGCCGAACGCCTCGGCGTGGCCCATGTGCAGGTCACCGGAGGGGTAGGAGAACATGTCGAGCATGTAGCGCTTCTCGCGGGTGTCCGCGGGGTCGTCCGCGGCCCGGAAGGGGTCCAGTTCCTCCCACCGCCGCCCCCACTTGACCTGCAGTGCCTGCGGGTCGTAGTGCTGCTCTTCGCGTCGCATGTCGGCTCGCTCGCTCACGTTTCTTCCCTCGGTGTACGTCTGCGCAGATGATCTGGACCCATCCGGCCCCAATAGAAAAACCCTCCGCTCACGCGAAGGGCAGCCGCATCGGTGAGGCGCCTGGAGCGCACCCCGTCGATCCTGCGCCTGTCGCGGCGGGCCGTACGGCCTCGCGCGGCGGGATCCGCGGGGCGCCCCCTAACGCCGGGAGAGCCGATGCGGCCTGGTAAGCAGCAGGGCCGCGGCACGCATAGTGCAAGCCTATCGCAGTTCGCAATCCTCCTTCATGAGCGGGAACCGCGTGCCCGATCACAGCAAAACCGAGACGCGGGAAGCACCAGGTCAGCACAATGGGGACGGCCACGCATCCGGGATGATCGAGACACGATGGGGATGGATCCGTTGTGACCTCGCCCGTCCCGGCCGTTTACCCTTTTCACCGTGGCGCACTCAGCAGAGCCGGGGCAGGGCCCGGATCCCGTGGAGGCAGGCCTGCCCCTGCAGGACCCTCCGACCGATCCCACCGGCCTCCAGTTCAGGGAAGCGTTCTCCCGTTTCCCTGCGAATCACCCTGCCCCGCATGAGACCATGCCCAATACCCATAATTCGGGCACCCGTGCGGGAGGTAAGGAATTCATGGCCTCGGATCATTCCAGCCGGCCCCAGCAGCCTCCGGCATGGCAGGAAGCCCCCGAGACCCCGCCGGCGAGGGCGGACGGCCCGCACGGCACCGGCCCCCGGCTCCCCCTGCCCCAGGACGGGCCGCCCGGAACCGGTGCCGCCCGGCCGGCCGCGGTCCCCGGCAACCGCTCGTGGCAGCAGATGTTCGGCGCGGATACCTCCGGCTCCCAGGGCGGTGACGGTGCCCGGCGACCCGCCCCGTCCGGCGAGGACGCCCCCGCGCACCCGTCCGCCCCGGCCCCCTCGGGGACCGGCGGATGGGACGTCGCCTCCTCCGAGACGCCGAACTCCGCCTTCACACCGGCCTGGGCCGACTCCCGGCCCGGCTGGAACCCGCCGCCCGCCGCGGACTCCCGGCCCGACCTGACACCTCCCCGCGGCACGGACTCCCGCCCCGGCTGGAACCCCCCGACCGCCACGGGTCCCGGCCCCTCCCCGGCCGCCGACCCCTTCGCCCGACCGGACCCGTTCACCTCCGCCGACCCCTTCGCCAGGACCGCCGCCTTCGGCGTACCGGCCGGCGGTTCCGCTCCCGTGGGCGACCCGGCCCGGCCCGGCCACCTCGGACCGGGCGGGCACCCGGGCCAGGGGCGGCCCGGCGACCCGGGACAGGTCACGCAGCCCGGGCAGCTCCCGCAGCCGGGAGGGCCCGGACACACCGGTCACCCGGGCCAGGTCGGGCAGGTCGGGCAGGGCCCCGCGCAGGACCGGGCGGGCGGCCATCTGAGCCGGGACCCCTCCGACCCGAACCGGCCGTTCGTCACCGCCGGTCAGATCAGCGGGCCGAAGACCCCGCCGCCGGAGCGCCAGCAGGAGCTGTGGAACACCGTCTTCGGCGACAACTACCAGGCCATGGGCTCAGAGGAGGACCTCGCCGAGCCCGGCAAGCCCGTGTGGGTCTTCGCGCTCGCCGGATCCGCGGTGATCGCACTGGTCGGCGCGGTGCTCTGGGCGTTCCTGGCCGGCCCGCTGGCCTCCACCGACGACGGCAGCGCGGCCGCCGCGACCAAGCCCTCCGCCACCCCCAAGCCGAGCACCGCCCCGAAGAAGGTCCCCCGCCTGCCGAGGTTCCAGGGCGACGCCTCACCGGTCGCCGGTACCCTCACCGACGCCAGGGCCGGGCTGACCCTCCCCCAGCTCGGTGCCCCGTGGCGGCTGGACACGCGCCCGACCGTGCCCACGACGTACGGCTTCAGCACGCGGCAGTACGTCCCGGCCGGGCAGGACTCCGCGGGCAGGTCCCAATTCGCACAGGTGATGTCGGGTCCGCTCTCGCCCCGGCTGAAGAGCCGCTACACCTCGCCGGAGAACCTCGCCCCGGTCATCAACGCGGTCACGCTCGCCGCGCGCAAGAAGTTCTTCCCCGAGGGCAACAGCGCCCGCAAGACGGCCCAGCAGACGCTGTCGGTCGGCGGGCTGCCGGCGCAGCTCGCCGCCTACGAGATCACCTCGGACGGATCCGTGACCACCGTGGTCGTGGCGGCCGTGAGCACCGGGGCCGACCTGCCCTCGATCGTCTACATGTCGGTGCCGGACGCCAAGAAGGAACTGCTGCCCGACGTCAACACCGTCTTCAAGGCGATCAGGACGACCGCGGGTTAGGACGCGGACGGGTCCGGCCTAGAAGTCGCACGGCATGTGCTTGATGCCGTTGATGAAGCTGGAGTAGAGCCGCTGGGGACTGCCGCCCTCGATGCGCGGGACCCGGCGGAGGAGTTCACGGAACATCACCGTGATCTCCCGGCGGGCGAGGTGGGCGCCCAGGCAGAAGTGCGGCCCCGGCCCGCCGAAGCCCACGTGCGGCCCCTCGGTCCGCAGGATGTCGAACCGGAGCGGGTCGGTGAAGACCGACTCGTCCCGGTTGGCCGACCAGTAGTAGAGGACGACCTTCTCCCCCTTGCGGTAGAGGGTGCCGTTCATCTCGTGGTCGCGGGTGACCTTGCGGCGCATGAAGTTCACCGGGGAGGCCAGCCGTACGATCTCCTCGACCGCGCCGGGGGCGTGGCCGTCGATGTCGGTCAGCCAGAGCGCGCGCTGGTCGGGGTTTCGGGTGAGCAGGCGCAGGCCGTAGGAGATGGCGTTGCGGGTGGTCTCGTTGCCCGCCACCACCAGCAGGATGAAGAACGAGCCCAGTTCCTGGCCGGTGAGCCGCTCCCCGTCGATGTTCGCGTTGACCAGGGCGGAGGTGAGGTCGCCCGTGGGGTGTTCGGTCCGGTACGCGGCGAGGTCCTGGACGAGCCGGTCGAGCTCCATGCCCGCGGTCAGCAGGTGCTCCGCGGCGGTGGCCGGATCGCCCCCGCCGTACTCGGGGTCGAAGCCGCCGAGGATCCGGTTGGAGCGGTCGAAGACGAAGCCGTAGTCCCGCTCCGGGATGCCCATCATGTCGCAGATGATCTTCAAAGGGAGCCGGGCGGCCACCTCGG
>NZ_CDRNDK010000200.1:8189-10910 GCF_977012225.1 Planomonospora algeriensis
CCGCAGCCGCGCGTGCCGGGGATCGTCCATGTTGATCATCGAGCCGAAGTACTCGTTGAACTCCGCGGGCAGGTCCTGGATGCTCGTCGAACTCCGGCCCGAGCAGAAGACCTCCGCGTTGCGGCTGGCGTCCACCACGTCGGCGTGCCTGACCAGCGCGTAGTAGCCCGGCCCCAGCGGGGCGAAGGGGATCTCCGGCTCGGGGAAGAGGACCGGGCCGGGCTGGGCCCGGAGCACGGCGAAGGCCGCCTCGCGCTCGGCCGTCGGCCGCTCCCAGAACGCCAGATCGGAAAGGTCGATCTCGCCCAGCGAAACCGTCACACGAGCCTCCACTAGAACAGCATTCGGTTTCACCGATCCTGCCACACCGCCTCGCGCCCCGCCACCCCCTCCGCGCCTGGCGGGCGGGGGGATGCCGCGACTCCGGCCGGGCGGTCGCGACCGAGAACACGTTTCACCTATGACGGGCCCGTTCCGCGCTTCGCACCGGGCCGCGGGCCGTGCCACGGCCCGCCGTAACCCGCGCGGTCCGCAGGTCAAGCCGTGTACGGCAGGTGCTTGACGCCGTTGATGAAGTTGGACAGCAGGTAGGAGGGCTCTCCGGTGGAGCGGATCTCCGGCAGCCGGGTGAACAGCTCGCGGAACATCACGGTGATCTCCCGGCGGGCGAGGTGGGCACCCAGGCAGTAGTGGGGGCCGGGACCGCCGAACCCGACGTGCGGGTTGGGGTGGCGGGTGATGTCGAAGACGTCGGGATCGGCGAAGACGGACTCGTCGCGGTTGGCGGAGTTGTAGAAGAGCAGCACCTTGTCCCCCCGCCGGTAGTCCATGCCGTTCATCGAGTGGTCGCGGGTGAGCGTCCGGCGGAACTGGATCACCGGGGTGGAGTAACGGATGATCTCCTCCACCGCCCCGGCGATACGGCCCTCGAAGTCCTCCGTCAGCAGCGCGCGCTGCTCCGGATGGTCGGTGAGCAGCTGCAGGCCGTGGGAGATCGCGTTGCGGGTGGTCTCGCTCCCGGCGACCACGAGCAGGATGAAGAACGAGCCGAGCTCCTGCGGGGTGAGGGACTCCTCCCCGTTGACCAGCAGGCTCGTCAGGTCGCCGGTGGAGCGGCCCCGGCGCTCGCGGCCGAGCCGGGCGGCCAGGTGGTTGAGCTCGCGCCCGGCGCCCATCAGCTTGACCAGCCCTCGTGCGACGTTCCAGCGTTTGAGCTCCGGCTGGATGCCGGTGTACTCCGGGTCGGAGTTGCCCAGGATGATGTTGGTGGCGCGGAGCACCCGGCCGTGGGCCTGGGGCGGGACGCCCATCATGTCGCAGATGACCTGGACCGGCAGACGCGCGGCGATCTGGGTGACGAAGTCACCCGGCCCCTCCTCGATCGCCTCGCCCACGATCCGGGTGGCCGCCCGCTGCAGGTCCTCCTCCATCTTGGACAGGATCCGGGGGGTGAAAGCCCGCGAGACGATGCGCCGCAGCCGCGCGTGCCGAGGGTCGTCCATGTTGATCATCGAGCCGAAGTAGACCGCCAGCCACCGGGGCAGGTCCACGATGCTGTTGGCCGACGGCTCGCTGCTGAAGACACCGGCGTTCCGGCTGGCCTCGGTGACGTCCGCGTGCCGTACCAGCGCGTAGTAACCGGGCCCGTGGCCGACGAAGGGGACCCTGTTCTCCTTGACGAACACGGGCCGGTCCAGCTCGCGGAGGCGTTTGAAGGCGGCCATCCGCTCCGGCTGGGGAAGGGCCCAGAACGGGATCTCTGACAGGTCGATGTCCGCCGTGTTCACCGTCATTTCCCCAGATTTCGGCAAGTGCTCACTTACGTCAAGTGTGAGCCGTGCCACACCCGCTCACCCGACCGGCGCCCGGTCCGCCGCGATCAGTTCGGCGGCCCGTTCGGCGATCATGACCGTGGGGGCGTGGGTGTGGCCCCGGTTGATGACCGGCATGACCGAGGCGTCGGCGACGCGCAACCCGGAGACCCCCCGGACCCGCAGCGACGGGTCGACGACCGACTCCTCGTCGGCGCCCATCCGGCAGGTGCCGACCGGGTGGTAGAGGGTCTCACTGCGCTCCCGGATCCAGCGGACGAGTTCCTCGTCGGTCTCCGGGCCCCAGTACGGGGCCATCGGCGGCCCCGCGAACGGCGCGAGGGCCGCGGTGGCGAACAGTTCCTTGGCCCGGCGCAACCCGGCCACCTGCCGCCGGACGTCGGCCTCGGCCGCCAGGTAGCCGGGGTCGATCACCACGTCTCGGCCGCTCAGCGTGATCCGGCCGCGGCTCTCCGGCTGGAGCAGGATCGAGGCGATGGTCAGGCCGTGCCCGGACGGCGGCGTCAGGCCGTGGTCGACGAACGGGCCGGGGGCGAAGATCAGCTCGATGTCGGGGGCCGGCTCGGCGGGGCCGGTGCGGATGAAGGCCACCGCCTCGCCGACGTTGGAGGTGAGCATGCCGCTCCGGCCGATCAGGAAGCGGAGCAGGTTCGGCACCGACTCGGCCCCGGCGAGCGTGACCGGCCGGGGGCACTGCAGGAAGATCCCCGAGGCCAGGTGGTCCTGGAGGTTGGCGCCGACCTGCGGCAGGTCGCGGAGCGGTTCGACGCCCTCCGCCCGCAGGGCCTCGGCCGGGCCGATGCCCGACAGCATCAGCAGGTGGGGCGAGCCGATCGCGCCGGCCGACAGGATCACCTCCCGCCGCGCGCGCGCCACCGTGCCGCCGGGG
>NZ_CDRNDK010000201.1:0-10884 GCF_977012225.1 Planomonospora algeriensis
CGGTGCCCGCGGCCGGCGGGGCCACGCCGCGCAGGGCCGTCTCCACGGTCCGCGCCCGCACCGGGGCCGGGCCCATGTTGGTCAGCCCGATCCGGGCCTGCGCGATGGTCCCCGCCTCGAGCCGTACGGCGGCGGCCACGCCGACCACCGCCCAGGCCTGTGCGGTCCGGTGGAACTTCTCGTAGTGGAAGCCCCAGCCGTCGCCGAGCTTGGGCACCTTGACGCCGGCCAGCACCTCGCCCGGCTCCAGCGCCGTCTCCAGGTAGCCGGTGAAGAACCCGGCCGCCGGGATCTCCCGTCCGCCCGTGCCGGAGGCGGTGACGAGCACGCAGTCGAGGGCGAGCGCGACGGCGGGCAGGTCCCCGGCCGGGTCGGCGTGGGCCAGGGAGCCGCCGAAGGTGCCGCGGTGCCGTACGGCGGGGTCGGCGACCGTGGCGGTGGCCAGCGCCACCAGGGGGGCGTGCTCGCGGACCACGGGGGAGCGCAGCACCTCGTCGTGGGTGGTGAGCGCGCCGATGAACACGTGGTCGTCCCGGTCCCGCACGCCGCGCAGCTCCTCCAGCCGCCCTAGGTCCACCAGCACGGACGGGTAGGCGAGCCGCAGGCGCAGCAGCGGCAGCAGGGACTGGCCGCCGGCCAGCGCCTTGACGTCGCCGTCGCCCGGGTCGGCCTCGCCGAGGATCCGGCAGGCCTCGTCCAGGGACGAGGGCCGGACGTAGTCGAACGGGGCGGGGATCACTGCGCACCTCCGTCGTTCTCGTCGTCCCGGGCGGACCCGGCCAGGTCCGCCGCTCCGGTCCCGGTGCCGGCGGTCCCGGTGCCGGTGGGGCCGGTGCCGGTGGGTTCGGCCCGGCCCGCGGACGCGCCGGAGCGGGCCAGGACGCGCCAGACCCGCTCGGGCGTGCAGGGCATCGGGACGTCGTGCACGCCGTACGGCCGGAGCGCGTCGACGACCGCGTTGACCACGGCGGGGGTGGAGGCGATCGTCCCCGCCTCGCCGACCCCCTTCACCCCGAGCGGGTTGCTGGTCGCCGGGGTCTCGGTCCGGTCGGTGACGAAGTCCGGCAGGTCCGCCGCCGACGGGATCAGGTAGTCGGCCATCGTGGCGGTGAGCAGGTTGCCCTCGGGGTCGTAGACCGCCTCCTCGAAGAGCGCCTGGCCGATGCCCTGCGCGATGCCGCCGTGCACCTGCCCCTCGACGATCAGCGGGTTCACCACGCGGCCCACGTCGTCCACCGCCACGTAGGAGCGGATCGCGACGGTCCCCGTCTCGGTGTCGACCTCCACCGCGCACAGGTGGGTGCCGTGCGGGAAGGAGAAGTTCTCCGGGTCGAAGGTGGCGTCGGCGTCCAGCCGGGGCTCGAAGCCGTCCGGCAGGTCGTGCGCGGCGAAGGCGGCCAGCGCGAGCTCCTGGACGGTCCGGCCCGCTCCTCCGAGGCCGGTGCCGCGCACCCGGAAGGTGCCGTCGGCGAACTCTATGTCGTCGTCGGCCGCCTCCAGCAGGTGCGCGGCGAGCCGTCTCGCCTTCTCCTTGACCTTCTCGCAGGCCGCCAGCACGGCGACGCCGCCGACGACCAGCGAGCGTGAGCCGTAGGTGTCCATGCCCCGGGGCGAGATCGCGGTGTCGCCGTGCAGGACGGAGACGTCCTCGAACGGCACGCCCAGCGCGTCGGCCGCGATCTGGCTCCACGACGTCTCGTGCCCCTGGCCGTGCGGGGAGGTGCCGGTGACGACCTCGACCTTTCCGGTGGGCAGCAGCCGGACCGCGGCGTGCTCCCAGCCGCCCGCCCCGTAGTTCAGCGAGCCGAGCACCCGGGACGGCGCCAGGCCGCACATCTCGGTGTACGTCGAGACGCCGATGCCGAGCTGGACCGGGTCGCGCCGCTCGCGCCGGTCGGCCTGCTCGGCGCGGAGCTTGTCGTAGCCGAGCAGGGCCAGCGCCCGCTCGGTGGCGGCCTCGTAGTCGCCGGAGTCGTAGGTGAGCCCGGCGACCGTGGTGTACGGGAACTCCTCGCGGGAGATCCAGTTGCGGCGCCGTATCTCGATCGGGTCCAGGCCCAGCTCGGCGGCGAGCTCGTCGACGGCGCGCTCGATCGCGAACGTCGCCTCGGGGCGGCCCGCGCCCCGGTAGGCGTCGGTCGGCATCTTGGTGGTGAAGACGCCCGTGCAGGTGAAGTCGTAGGCGTCCATCTTGTAGATGCCGTTGTACATGAACGCGCCGAGCAGCGGCACGCCCGGCGTGACCAGCATCAGGTAGGCGCCCATGTCGGCGAGCAGGTCCACCCGCACGCCCCGGATGCGCCCGTCCCGCTCGGCGGCCACCGAGATCCGCTGGATCTGGTCGCGGCCGTGGTGCACGGTCAGGTTGCCCTCGGAGCGGGACTCGGTCCACTTGACGGGCCTGCCGAGCCTGCGGGCGAGCAGCAGGCCCAGCACCTCCTCGGCGGTGACCTGGAGCTTGGAGCCGAAGCCGCCGCCCACGTCCGGGGCGACCACGCGCAGCAGGTGCTCGGGGATCCCGGTGGTCAGCGCGAGCATGACGCGCAGGATGTGCGGGATCTGGGTCGCCGAGTAGAGCGTGAAGCCCTCGCCCTCGGGGGCGGCCACCACCGCGCGGGGCTCCATCGCGGTGGGGATGAGCCGCTGCTGGACGTAGGTCCGGTCGATCACCACGGGGGCGTCGCGGAACGCCGCGTCGGCGTCGCCGCCGGAGAACTTCCAGGTGAAGGCCTGGTTTCCGGCCTCGTGCACGGCCGGGGCGCCGTCGGCGAGCGCCTCTGTCATGTCGAGCACCGCCTCCAGCGGCTCGTAGTCGGCCTCGATCGCCTCCAGCGCGTCGGCGGCCTTGTAGCGGTCGGTGGCGACCACGCAGGCCACGGCCTCGCCCACGTAGCGGACCCGGTCGACCGCCATGGGCGGGTGGTCGGGGATGACGACGTCCTCGCTGACCGGCCAGGCGCACGGCAGGCTGCCCTGCTCGCCGTCGAAGTCGCGGCCGGAGAAGGCGGCGACCACGCCGGGCATGGCGAGGGCGGCGGAGACGTCCACCCGGGTGAGGCGCGCGTGCGCCATCGGGCTGCGCAGGAACGCCACGTGCAGCATGCCGGGGAGCTGGATGTTGTCGGTCCAGCGGGTGCGCCCGGTGATCAGCCGGGCGTCCTCCCTGCGTCTGCGGGCGCGGCCGACCTCGCGGCCCCCGGCGGGGTCCCGGGGCTCGCCGACCTGGCCGCTCTCGGCGATCCGACGGGCGACGAGGCCCGCGTCGAGCTGCTCGGTCACGGCGCCGCCACCCCCTCGCCTGCCGGAGTGCCGACCGGAGTGCCGACCGGAGTGCCGACCGGTTCGCCGGCCGGTTCGCCGGACATCGCGCGGGCGCCGCGCCGTACCGCGCGGACGATGGCGCAGTAGCCCGTGCACCGGCACAGGTTGCCCTCCAACCCCTGGCGGACGGCCTCCTCCGACGGGTCCGGGTCGTCCCGGAGCAGGTCGATCGCGGCCATGATCATCCCGGGGGTGCAGTAGCCGCACTGCAGGGCGTGCTCCTCGTGGAAGGCCCGCTGCATGGGGTGCAGCTCGCCGCCGGAGGCGAGGCCCTCGACGGTGACCACGTCGCTCCCGTCGGCCTGTACGGCGAGCACGGAGCAGCTCTTGGCGCTCCGGCCGTCGAGCATCACGGTGCAGGAGCCGCAGTTGCTCGTGTCGCAGCCGATGGGGGTGCCGGTCCGGCCGAGCCGGTCCCGCAGGAAATGGACGAGGAGGAGGCGCGGCTCGACCTCCTCCTCGTAGACGACTCCGTCGACGGTGACGGTGACTCTGGGCATACGTCCTCCAGGTCCACCCGCGGGGGGCAGGAGAAGTGAGAGCCGGATTCACCATGAACGTACGCCTCTGCCGTCCCGGGTCAACCACCCGCCGACAGATGTCCTTCAGGAGTCCCGCCGTCCTTCGGGAGTCCCGCGGGGCACCGCGACGGGCGGGTTGTGCCGGGAGTGCTCCCCGGACGTCCAGCGGAACGGGACCGCCCCGCCGACCTGGACGGCCTCGTCCAGGTCGAACGCGACGAGCCGCTCCGCCCCGGGGACGCCGCCCGGGTCCTCGTCGACCCGGGCCCGGCCGGTCAGGTGCAGCGCGTCGCCGGTCTCCCAGTCGAGGAAGAGCAGGCCGCAGCGCTCGTCGAGCTCCAGGTTGCCGAGCGTCATGTACATCAGGTTCCCCGCGTACTCCGGCCAGACCACTCTCCGGTCGCCCTCGACCCGGACGAACCCCGGGCCGCCGCCCCGGTGGGACACGTCGGCGCCCAGCCCCTCCACCCGGGTGGCCACGAAGAACGTGTCGGCCCGCTCGATCCACTCCCGCAGGCCGCCGGTGAGCGTCCCCGCCACGGATGCCGCTCCGGATGCCGCTCCGGACGCCGCTCCGGACGCCGCCCCGGACGCCGCCCCGGACGCCGCCCCGGGCACCGCGGTCCCCGGGTGCTCGCCGGTGATCTCCCGGGAGCGGATGTACTTGGGGCAGTTGGCGTAGACCTGGTCGGTGCGGACCACCAGCCGGTCGCCGTCCCGGCGGGCCCGGCCGTTGACCCGCATCCGCCGCCGGGTCGCCGGTTCGACGGCGAGCATGCCGATCTCCTGCCCGCCGCCGTGGTCCCCGTCCTGCCCGGTGCCGTCGGCGGTGTCCTGCCCGGTCCCGGTGCCGGCGGGCACCGTCGTACGGCGCCCGGCCGGCACCGTCGCAGAACACGGGCGGCCAGCGGGGTCGGTGCCGGCCGGGCAGCCGCACCGACCACGACGGTCCGCTCGCCGGCCGGGGCGGGCGAACCCGGCCGGTCCGGTCAGCGGGCTCGCCCAGACCCGGCCGGAGGAGTCGGCGGCGCCGATGACGATCATGCGCTGCGCGCGCAGGAAGTCGCCCGCCGCGGCGGGGATCTCCGGCCGGGCGCGGGCCGACCCCCAGTCCTCGCGGCGAACCCCGGACCGCCGCTGCACGGCGGCCTCCCCCTCGTGCCTCATCGTTCCCCTCCTGCCTGCGTGACGGACCGGATCAGAAGAAGCCGCAGGTGGGGGCTCCCGGAGTGGGGGCGGGCAGGTCGCCGGCGGCGTCGGGGGCGTAGATCTCCAGCCGGATCCCGTCGGGGTCCTCGAAGAACACGCCGCCGGAGGACGCGCCCTCGCCGTGCGGGACGACGCCGTCGTGGTGGAGGACGGCTCCGAGCTCACGGACGACGGCCTCCGCCCGCCGTACCGCCTCGAGGTCGGGCACCTCGAAGGACAGGTGGTGCAGGCCCGGCAGGCCGGTGGCGAAGCGGCCCCCGCTCTGCTGCCAGAGGGTCAGCACCAGGGCGCCGTCGCGGCCGAGGAAGGCGTAGCGGCGGCCCTCCTCGTGCGACTCGCCGACGACCTCGAAGCCGAAGACCTTCCGGTAGAAGTCGCGGGAGGTGTCGAGGTCGGTGACGTTGAGGCCGATGTGGCCGGTGCGGAGAGTCATCGTGCTGCTCCCATCGTTTCTTCTAACGGTCACACCCGTTAGATTTCTGAGGGCAGACTAACGGATGCGGGCGTTAGAAAACAACGGGTGCGTCACTTCCCGATGAGGGCCGCGACGACCTCCTCCGCGACACGGGTGGAGCTCGCCGGGTTCTGGCCGGTCACCAGCCGGCCGTCGCGGACCGCGTGCTCGGTGAAGTCCGGGGCCGCCGAGTGCAGGGCGCCGCGCTCGGTCAGCGCGTCGGCCAGCAGGAACGGCACCACCTCGGTGAGGCCGAGGGCGGCCTCCTCGGCATTGGTGAAGGCGGCGACCCGCCTGCCCGAGACCAGGTGGGAGCCGTCCGAGAGCGTGACGTCCACCAGCGCGGACGGGCCGTGGCAGACCGCGGCCACCACCCCGCCGCGCTCGTAGACCGCCCGTGCCACCCGGGCGACGTCCTCGTCGCCGGGGAAGTCCCACATGGTCCCGTGGCCGCCCGCGAAGAACACCGCGTCGTATCCGGCCGGGTCGACGTCCGCGAGCCGCGGGGTCTTCCGCAGTTCCTCGCCGAAGACCTCGGTGAACTCCCGCTGCGCGGGGTCGGCGGGGTCGTAGCCGTCCTGCGGGGGCTCGCCGCCCGCGATGCTGGCCAGGTGGACCTCGAACCCGGCCTTGCGGAAGACCTCCCACGGATGGGCGGCCTCCGGGACGTAGAACCCGGTGGCCCGGCCGGTGTCGCCGAGGCGGTCGTGGCTGGTCAGGACGGTGAGGATGCGCTTTGTCGTAGAAGTCATGGAAAGAGCTTCACCGCTGACGTGCCATCATGACAAATAGCCGGAGGCGTGTCATGCCATCAGAATCGTGATGACAGAATGCGGCGGGTGACCGTATCGCTCGACCTGCTCCGCACCTTCCTCGCCGTGCACCGCACCGGATCCGTCACCGCCGCCGCCCACACCCTCGGGTTGTCCCAGCCTGCGGTGAGCGCGCAGGTCAAGGCGCTGGAGGCGGCGCTGGACCGCAGGCTGTTCGACCGCCTCCCGCGCGGGGTCGCCCCCACTCCCGCGGCCGACGAGCTGGCCCGGCGGCTCGCGGCGCCCCTCGACGCGCTGGCGGAGGCGGTCGCCGCCGACCTGGACCCGGAGGCGTCGGCCCGCGCGGTGCACCTGGGCGGTCCGGCCGAGCTGGTCTCCACCCGGGTCGTGCACGTGCTCGCCCCCCTGGTCGCGCGCGGGCTGCGGCTCCGCGTCGAGCTGGGACTCGCCGACGACCTGCTGGACCGGCTCGCCACCGGCACACTCGACCTGGTGGTCTCCGCGGTCCGCCCGCGCCGCCGCGGCGTGCAGGCGACACCTCTCGTGGACGAGGAGTTCGTCCTGGTGGCCGCTCCCCGCTGGGCGGCCCGAGCCGGACTTCCCGGCCCGGACGCGGCACCGGAGGCGCTCCGGCTGGCCGGGGTCCCGGTGGTCGCCTACGCGGAGGATCTCCCGGTCATCCGGCGTTACTGGCGGACGGTGTTCGGGGCCCGGCCGGCGATGTCCGCCGCCCTGGTCATGCCGGACCTGCGCGGGGTGCTCGGCGCGGTCGTGGCGGGTGCCGGGATGTCGGTGCTGCCCCGTTACCTGTGCGAGGACGAGCTGACCGCGGGAACGCTCGTCCGGCTCGCCGACCCCGAACTGCCGCCGATCAACACGCTGTTCCTCGCGGTCAGGGAGGGGGCGGCGGCACAGCGGGCGGTGGCGGCCGTCCGCGACCACCTGCTCCGCTGGGGCAGATCGGCGCGGTAGCCCGCACGGTCCGGAGACCGGCCCGGTACGCCCGCATGGCGATCAGCGGTCCCGGGTTCGCGTGACGGCCGACGGCCCGGTGGCGAGCAGCGGCCCGACACCCGCGCGGTGGTCAGCCGGCCTTGTGCTGGCGGTAGTGGCGGGCGGCGCGGGCGCGGTTGCCGCAGCCGACCGAGCACCACTCCTGGCGGCCGTGCTCCTTGACGAAATACAGCACGCAGCGCGGGGCCGGGCAGGTCCGGAGCCGCTCGCGCTCCGGTCCGGCCAGCAGGGAGATCACCGCCGAGGCGAGGGCTGCGCGGACGCGGGAGGACTCGTCCGGCCCACCCGCCGGGACGTTCACCGCATACGGGGCGCCGTCCTCGGGCCACTCCAGCCGGGCGGCGAGCGGCACGGCCAGTGCCGCGGCGTTGACCAGGCCGAGCGAGGCTGCGAAGTCCGGCAGGCGGTGGGCGTCGGCACCGCTCGGCGGGCCGGGCGCGACGGCCCTGGCGAACAGGGCGCGCGCGGCCTGCCGGAGCTCGACCACCTCGCGCCGGAGCTCCTCGGTGGCGGTGAAGTCCGGGCCGAGTCCCAGCTGCGCGGCGTGCGCCCGGCCCCACCCGGTCATCCCCGCGACGTCCGAGAGCGCGTCCACCAGGCCGCTCCTCGTCGCGCGGACGGTGCTGACGAACTCCAGAGCCAACATGCCCCGACTCTAACGCGCGGAGCCGTTAGGGCCGCCGTTCCGGTACGGCCCGCGCCGATGCCGGTCGGCGGAGGCGGCGGAGGCCGTAGCGGGCGGCGGCTCTCAGGACGAGGCTCCGTAGCGGGCGGCGATCGCGGCGGCGCGGTCGTGCAGGGCGTCGCGCAGCCATTGCGGGGCCAGGGCCTCCGCGTCCGTGGTGAGCTGCCACAGCGCCCATTCGGCGTGCCGCGGATCTTGGAAGGTCACCTCCAGCCGCAGCCGGCCGTCCGGGTCGGCCTCTTCGGTGCGGACGGCCAGCGCGGTGCCCACCAGCTCCTCCCGTCGTGTCGGGTCCACCCGTACCAGCACGGTGACCTGGTCGCCGCCGGTCCGGAACCGCGTGCTGCGCTCCCGCCAGGCCCGGTCCAGATCGACCCGGTCCGGCCGCTGCGCGGGTTCGGCGAGCTCCTCGGCGGCCACGACCCGGGACAGCCGGTAGGTGCGGTCCGCGCCGGCCCTCGTGGCCAGCAGGTAGCCCCGGTCGCGTACGGTGACCAGACCGATCGGGTCCACCGTGCGCCACTCCGGGGCCTGGCCCGCGGCCGCGTAGTGGATGCGCAGCCTGCGTCCGGCGAACACCGCGCGCAGGACCGCGGCCACTACGGCGTCAGGCACCTCCTCGTCGACCAGCCGACGCGAGAGCAGGTCGGTCTCCGGGTCGATGAGCAACCGCTCGGCCGCGCCGGCCGCGGTGTCCCGATAGCTCTCCGGCAGCGCGTCCACCACTTTGAGCATCGCCGAGGCGAGCGCCGAGCCGAGACCGAACGCCTGCGCGCCGCGCCGCGATCCGGCGACCAGCAGGGCGAGGGCCTCGTCGTGGTTCAGCCCGGTGAGCTCGGTCCGGAAACCGGGCAGCAACGCGAAACCGCCGTGCCGGCCGCGTTCGGCGTAGACCGGGACGCCGGCCGCGGACAGCGCCTCGATGTCGCGCAGCACGGTGCGGGTGGACACCTCCAGCTCGCGGGCCAGCGCGGCCGCGGACAGCCGGCCGTGCCGTCGCAGCAGCAGTACCAGCGAGACCAGCCGGTCGGCGCGCATGCGAGGACTCTACAGAAATCACGACACAAGATGTCGTGATTTGTCGGGAGGCTGATCACTGTCACGAAAAAGACGGCGGCTTCCGAGCCGATGGACCGCCGATGGACCTACGTGATGTCGACGAACCGAATGGAGCTGATGTGACGATGGAGCGAACGGCGGTCAACCCGTGGGCGTGGTCGGGGGAGCTGGGCTACAACCAGGGCGAGATCGTCTCCGGGCACACCCGGACCCTGTACTGCGCCGGGCAGACCGCGATGAGCGGGGACGGCAAGCCCCAGCACGCCGGTGACATGGCGGCGCAGCTGGCACTGAGCCTCGACAACCTGGAGGCCGTGCTCGGCGAGGCCGGCATGTCCCTCGCAGACCTCGTCCGGCTCAACGTCTACACCACCGACGTCGACCGGCTCTTCGAGCACTACGGCGTGCTGGCGGCACGGCTGGGCGCCGCCGGGGCGGCGCCGTCCACCACGATGCTCGGAGTGGTACGGCTGGCGATCCCCGACCTGATGGTCGAGCTCGAGGGGACCGCCGTCGCGTGACGCGGCCTCGCCGCCTTCGGCAGGGCTGCCGGAGGCGGCACGAGTGGACGGGGCCGGCACCGCGGCTAGCGCCGGACCGCCCGGGCGAGGACGGCGACGAACCCCGCGCAGGCCAGGCCGCCCAGGACGACCGGGAGCATGACGCCCGGATGCAGCGTCGGCACGCTGAGGTAGAGAATGCCGACGGTCAGGAAGAGCAGGCCGCTGAGCAGGGCCATCCAGTCGGTCCGGTGCCACCGGCTGGGGCGGTCCGCCTCGGTTCCGGTCGGCCGGAGCCCGGATCGCGTCTCAGGCCGCACGGCGCACCTCCACGTCTCCGACGCCCGCCTTGATCTCCAGCACGACGGTCGCCACCTCGCCCTCCGGGGACACTTCGGGCTCCAGCACCCTCTCGTGGTGGATGTCGGCGCCGCCCTGCACCACATGGTCGATCTTGACGTCGCCGAGCTTGGCGTACCCGTCGACCTCGGCCCTGACCGTCGGGGGGAGGATGACGGTGATCTCACCGACCGCCACCGTGGCCTCGACGACGGTCCGCGACCCCGGCGGGAAGACCAGCTCGCTGAGGTCCAGCCGGCCCTCCCCGACGCCCACCTCGTAGGTGCGGGAGAGCTGCGCGACCGAGACCGGGACCCAGTCGTAGGTGCCGAACTTCTTCGGCACGTCGCTCACCGCCGACCCCACCACCAGGGAGAGCGCGACGACGGTGCCCGCCGCGACCAGGGCGGCGCCGCGTCCGAACCAGGCGGCGACGATGAGCCCGGCGCCGATGGTGACGAGCGCGGCGGCGCCGACGGAGGTCATGTTGACCGAGCCGGTAGCGGACTGGACCGCCATGATGATGCCTCCAACGATCACGGCCAGGAACATCGTGATGACCCCGACGAACGCCCTGGGCGGTTTCGGCCGGGGCGCCGGCCGCCTCGGCGGGCCGTACCCGGCGAGGTCGAAGGGGGCGGGGCCGTACGGCGACGGCCGCTTGCGGGGGTCCAGCGGCCGGTAGGGCCCGTGGGGGGGCGAAGGGCGCGGCCGGAGGAGTCGAACGAGGGCACGGCCGTGCGGCGGGGCTCCGACCGGCCGGCCCGGTGCCGGGACGCCGTGCGGTACGGCGCCCGCGGGCGGGACGTTCCGCGACGGGTCACCCGCCGCGGGAGAGGCCGGAGCCGGGGCGTCGTGCGGATGGCCGTCCGGAGCCGGGGTGTCCTGCGGAGGGCCGTCCGGCACCGGGGTGCCGTGCGCGGGACTGTGGAAGGGCGCGGTGACGCCGGCTCCCGCCGGGTGCGCCCCGGCCGGAGCGGTCCCGTGTGCACGGGTCTCCTCCGCGGGG